>JBKHXC010000346.1:0-2664 GCA_046566225.1 Acidimicrobiia bacterium | reverse complement strand
CAAGGTGGAGCCGCTGGCCCGGGCGCTCGCCGGCCGGGCGGCGTGGATCACCGGCCTGCGGCGGGTGGACGCCCCCACCCGGGCCAAGGCGCCCATCGGGTCCTGGGACGCCGCCCGCTCCATGGTGAAGGTCAACCCCCTGGCGTCGTGGACCGACGCCGACATGGCCGGCTACGCCGCCGACCACCAGCTCCCCGTGAACCCCCTCACCGAGCGGGGGTACCCCTCGATCGGGTGCTGGCCGTGCACCCGCCCGGTTGCCCCCGGCGAGGACCCCCGCTCGGGGCGGTGGGCCGGCAGGGGCAAGACCGAGTGCGGGCTCCATGCCTGAGCCCGTCCCGACGACGACCCCACGCAGCACGCGCCGCAGGAGGGCGGCCCCATGACCACCACGCCGATCGACCCCTTCTCCGTGCTGGACGACCTGGAGCTGCGGCTGGCCGCCGAGCGCACCCACCTCGACGCCCTGGAGGCGGAGGCGGTGTTCATCCTCCGGGAGGTCGCCGCCGAGTTCGAGCGCCCCGCCCTGCTCTTCAGCGGCGGCAAGGACTCCGCCGTGCTCCTCCACCTGGCCGAGAAGGCGTTCGCCCCCGGGCCGCTCCCCTTCCCCGTGCTGCACGTCGACACCGGGCACAACTTCCCCGAGGTGCTCGCCTTCCGCGACCGCCGCACGATCGGCGCCGGCCACCACCTGGTGGTGGCGTCGGTGCAGGAGTCGATCGACCGGGGCCGGGTGGCCGACGACGGCGGGGGGAGCCGCAACCGCATGCAGGCCGTCACCCTGCTGGACGCCATCGCCGAGCACGGCCTCGACGTGTGCCTGGGCGGCGGCCGGCGGGACGAGGAGAAGGCCCGGGCCAAGGAGCGGGTGTTCTCGTTCCGCAACCGCCGGGGCCAGTGGGACCCCTCCGGCCAGCGCCCCGAGCTGTGGAACATCTTCAACGGCCGGGTGCACCCCGGCGAGCACATGCGGGCGTTCCCCATCTCCAACTGGACCGAGCTGGACGTGTGGGAGTACGTCGCCCGGGAGGGCATCGAGCTGCCGTCGATGTACTTCGCCCACCGGCGGCTCGTCGTCGAGCGCGACGGGATGCTGCTGGCCGTCTGCCCCTGGGTGCAGCCCGGGCCGGGCGAGGCCATGTTCGAGGAGACGGTGCGCTACCGCACGGTGGGCGACATGTCCTGCACCGGCGCCGTCCGGTCCACCGCCTCCTCGGTGCCCCAGATCCTGGAGGAGCTGGCCCTCAGCCGGGTCACCGAGCGGGGGGCCACCCGGGCCGACGACCGCTTCTCGGAGTCGGCCATGGAGGACCGCAAGAAGGAAGGCTACTTCTAGTGCTTCGACCTCATTCGCTCGCTTCGCTCGCTCCATTCGGCCGAGTTGGATCGTGCTCCGGCGGGCGAGCACGGTGACAGGTTGAGCTCTGAGGACCCCACGGGGCGGGACGCCGGGCTGCTGCGCGTCGCCACCGCCGGCTCGGTGGACGACGGCAAGAGCACCCTCATCGGGCGGCTCCTGTGGGACGCCAAGGCCCTGCTGGAGGACCAGGTGGCGGCCGTCACCTCGGCCAGCGAGGCCCGGGGCCACGACGGCGTGCACCTGGCCATGCTCACCGACGGCCTGCGGGCCGAGCGCGACCAGGGCATCACCATCGACGTCGCCTACCGCTACTTCGCCACCCCCCGGCGCCGCTTCGTGCTCTCCGACACGCCCGGCCACTTCGAGTACACCCGCAACATGGTCACCGGCGCGTCGAACGCCGACCTGGCCGTGATCCTGGTGGACGCCCGCAACGGCGTCGTCGAGCAGACCCGGCGCCACGCCGTGATCTCCTCCATGCTCCACCTCCCCCACGTGGTCGTGGCGGTCAACAAGATGGACCTGGTCGACTGGGACCAGGCGGTGTTCGACCGGATCTGCCGGGAGCTGACCGGCTTCGTGAACCGCTTCGACGAGCCCAGCCTCACGTTCATCCCGATGTCCGCCAAGCTCGGCGACAACGTGGTCGAGCCGTCGGCCAACATGCCCTGGTACCAGGGGCCACCGCTGCTGCGCTACCTCGAGGAGGTCCCGGCCCGGGACGAGGCCGACGACGTGGGCCCCCGCCTCCCCGTCCAGTGGGTGGTCGAGCCCCCGGCCGGCGGGCAGGACCGGCCCGGCTTCGCCGGCCAGCTCGTGTCGGGGGTGCTGCGGGTGGGATCCGAGGTGACCGTCCTGCCCTCGGGGGCCGCCTCCACGGTGGCGTCCATCGACGGGCTGGACGGGCCGCTCGCCGTCGCCACCGCCGGTGACGCGATCACCGTGCGCCTGGCCGACGACGTCGACGCGGCCCGGGGCGACCTCGTCTGCGGCCGCGGCCGGGAAGCCGAGGTGGCCGACTCGCTCGACGCCCTGGTGTGCTGGATGGGCGAGGCGCCCCTGACGGTCGGCGGCCGCTACCTGCTCAAGCACGCCAGCCGGTGGCACGACGCCACCGTGTCGGCCCTCCACTACCGGCTCGACCTGGCCACGCTCGGCCACGCCGGCGCCGACGCGCTCGGGGCCAACGACATCGGCTCCCTGTCCCTGCGCCTGGGCGGTCCCATCGCCTTCGACGCCTACCGGGCGAACCGCATCACCGGCAGCTTCATCCTGGTCGACGAGGCCACCAACGCCACCGTCGC
>JBKHXC010000345.1:0-3569 GCA_046566225.1 Acidimicrobiia bacterium | reverse complement strand
GCGCCGGCTTCCGGTGGCTGTACCTGAACGTCCCCGGCTTCGAGGTCATGCGCGAGCCGCAGAAGTTCGCCGCCTTGCTGGCCCTCGCCTACGCCGTGCTGTTCGGGCTCGGGGCCGAAGCGCTGGTCGCCGGTGCCCGCCGCCCCGCCGGCCGGCTCCTGTGGACCGGCGCCCTGCTCGTCCTCCCCGTGGCCACGGCGCCGACCATGCTGTGGGGCTTCGCCGGCCGGGTCGAGGTCGGCCGCTACCCGGCGTCGTGGGCCGAGGCGGACCGGCTGATGGGCGACGGGCCCGAGCGCGTCCTGTTCCTGCCCTGGCACCAGTACCTGCGCTTCCCCTTCACCGAGCGCATCGTGGCCAACCCGGCGCCGCTCGCCTTCCGGCGCGACGTCATCGCCGGGGACAACGTGGAGCTGCCGGGCCTGCCCACCGCCTCCCGGTCGGTGCGGTCGCGGTACCTGGAGTTCCTCTACGGCCACGGGCCCCGGCTGCGCTCGTTCGGCCAGCTCGTCGCCCCCCACGGCGTGCGCTATGTCGTGGTGGCCAAGGCCGTCGACTGGCGGCAGTACGGCTGGCTCGACCACCAGCGCGACCTGGAGAAGGTGCTCGACGGCGACGAGATCGCGGTGTACCGCAACACCCGGCCAGTGGCCGCCGGCGCCCGCGTCCCGGCGGCGGTGACCGTCGAGGACTGGGGCGAGTACGCCGGCCTCTCGGAGGTCGCCGACCTCTCGGGGGTGGCGGTGCGGGTGCGCCGCCAGGTCCCGGGGCCGCTGCGGGCGCCGGCGGCCATGCCGCCGATCCCCCCGGGGAGCGCGCCGGTGGCCGCCGTGGAGCGGTCCTCGCCCGTTCGCTACCGGGTGGGCGCCGGCCCGGCCGGGTGGCTGGTGCTCGCCGAGCCCTACGACCGCAGCTGGCGGCTGGGCGACACGGCGGCGACCCCGCTGGCCGGCGGCGCCACCGGCTTCGAGGTCGGCGCCGGCAGCGGCGAGGCCCGCTTCGGCCACTGGTCGGTCGTGCGCCTCTCCTACGGCGTCTCCGTCGCCACCGTGGGTTTCGTCGCCCTGGCAGGTTTGGTCGGGCCTCGGTGGGGCAGGAAGGCGGGGGTGCGGGCAGCGTCGCTTCCCGCTCCGGCGAGGCGGTGAGCTCTGGACCGAGCGGGTCGATGGCCGGAACTGCTGGTTTGTCACAGTTGACTCCGGCGCCCGAACCGAGAAGAATCAGGCAGTCCTGTCACACAAGCACAGGTTGAGGAGGCACATGGTTCGGATCGTGCGGCGGAACCCGCTCCACTCGGCAGTCGGCGGCCTCCTCGCCGTGGGGCTGCTCGTCACCGCCCTGGTGAGCGGGCCGGTGTTCGATGCCGGCTTCTCCAAGGCCTCGCACCTGGCCTGCGGCCAGTTCGGGTTCCACGCCGGCACCGGCTACGGCTACGGGGACTGCCCGCCGCCGCAGCAGCCCCGGGGCTACTGGCTGGGAGCCACCGACGGCGGCGTGTTCGCCTTCGACGCCCCCTTCTCCGGCTCCACCGGCAACATCCGGCTGAACCGGCCCATCGTCGCCATGCTCGCCGACCCCGACGGCCGGGGCTACTGGCTGGCGGCCTCCGACGGCGGCGTGTTCGCCTTCGACGCCCCGTTCTACGGCTCCACCGGCGGCATCCGCCTCAACCAGCCCATCGTCGACATGATCGCGGCCCCCGGCGGCGGTGGCTACTACCTGATCGCCAGCGACGGCGGCGTGTTCAGCTTCGGGCCGGCGGCGCAGTTCAAGGGCTCCACCGGGAACATCCGGCTCAACCAGCCCATCGTGGCGGCAGCGGCCGACCAGGACGGCTCCGGCTACTGGATGTTCGCCTCCGACGCCGGGGTGTTCGCCTTCGACGCCACCTTCTCGGGCTCGCTGGGCGCCATCCGGCTCAACCAGCCCATCGTGGGCGCCGCCCACGACCGGGACGGCCGGGGCTACTTCATGGTGGCCAGGGACGGCGGGGTGTTCACCTTCGACGCCAACTTCGCCGGCTCGACGGGCGCCATCCGGCTCAACCAGCCCATAGTCGCCATGGCCACCGACCCGGACGGGGACGGCTACTGGCTGGTCGCCAGCGACGGCGGCGTGTTCTCCTTCCGAGCTCAGTTCCACGGCTCCACCGGCGGCATCCGGCTCAACCAGCCGATCGTCGACATGGCCCCCGCCTGACCGGGCGGCCCACCAGCAGGACGACGACGGGACCGCCCGCCCCTACGGGGCGGGCGGTCGT
Organism: Acidimicrobiia bacterium; assembly: GCA_046566225.1. Lineage (GTDB taxonomy): Bacteria > Actinomycetota > Acidimicrobiia > Acidimicrobiales > DATLFN01. The sequence continues at coordinate 1,309 of JBKHXC010000345.1, read as the reverse complement.
GCTTCTGCGGGCCGGCCGGGCGCTAGCGTCTCCCCCGGCATGAGCACGCGTGCGACCGGAGAGCCAGCCGCATGGCGGGCCGTCGCCCCCAAGTCCGTCATCGGGCTGGCGATGCTCATCCTGGCCTTCGCCGTGGGCAGCGCGGCGAGCGGCGTCGCCTTCTACTCGTACTACGAGTACAAGCGCGACAAGACCGAGGAGCGGGTCGCTGCCTTCATCGAGGGCTTCGACACCCGGTTCGACACGGCCACCGAGACCATCGACGCCCTGCGGGAGAACGCCGTGGCCGAGATCCAGAAGGAGCTCGAGCCGCTGCGGCGGATCCAGGCCGAGGGCGGCACCCTGGAGGCGCTGGTCGAGAAGGTGCGGGAGTCGGTGTTCTTCGTGAGCACCCACGACGAGCAGGGCCAGCCGGCGGTGGGCACCGCCTTCGCCGTGGCGTCGGACTCCGAGCAGACCCTGGCCGTCACGTCGTACACCACCATCCGGGCCGCCACCCGCCAGCCCGCCCCCGACGTGACCGTCCGCCAGGGCGACGCCGAGGTCCCCGCCGAGCTGTGGACGTGGCACGAGGAGCGGGACCTTGCCCTGCTGGTCCTGGGCAAGGGCAGCGTGCCCAAGCTGCCCCTGGCCGGCGACCCGCCGGTGCGGGTGGGCGAACGGCTCTTCGCCGTCTCCGCCCTGGGGACGGCCGGCGGGTCGATCAGCCAGGGCTTCGTGGCCGACGTGTCGGGCGCCGGCATCCAGCACGACGCCGCCGTGGGCCCGGCCTTCCAGGGCGGCCCGCTGGTGAACTCGGAGGGCGAGGTGGTGGCGGTGGCGACGCGGGCCTACTCGCCGCTGGGCTTCGCCAGCGACGGGGTGTACTTCGCGCCGCTGATCAGCGCCGCCTGCGAGAAGGTGCTGCGCTGCCCGTCTCCCGACGAGGTCGCCGGCCCGGGCGCCCGGCGCTGATCCGCCGCCGCTTTCTCTTCCGGGGAATCCCCCTTCCAGGTCGTTTGCCCGGAAGAGAACGCCACCATCGGTCGCCTCAGCGGTTGATGACCGCCTGCACCTCCTCCACGGGGAAGTCCTCGATGACCCCCTCGGTCTCCAGGCCGGCCAGCTCGCCGGATTCGGTTCCCATGATCCACCGGCCCGTCCAGCGCTGGATGACCCGCACGTCGTAGTGGCCGACGTGGATCCAGTAGTGGGTGATGCTGCCGTGGGGCCAGGGGCCCCCGGGGTGGTCGAACGGCCCCGACAGCGGCGAGCCGTCGTCCCAGTCCACCCAGTGCCGGGCGGTGGCCTCGATGGTGAGCACGCCGGC
>JBKHXC010000344.1:0-3674 GCA_046566225.1 Acidimicrobiia bacterium | reverse complement strand
AGGCCGCGCTCGCCGCGCTCGACGTGGGTCCCCACATCGTGCGCGTCGAGCGCCAGAGCCGGCTTCCGGTGGCCAAGGGCCTCGGCTCGTCGAGCGCCGACATCGTCGCCACGGCCCGTGCCGTGGCTGCGGCCTTCAACCGGTCGTTCGCCGCCGACGAGCTGGCCACGCGCGCCGGGGCCGTCGAACCGAGCGACCCGGTGATGCACGACGGCGTCGTCGTCTCCCGCCGGCGGGGCGGCCTCCTTCGTCGCTGGGACTGGTCGCCGGCGTTCACGGTGGCCGTCCTCGTGCCCGTGACCTGCGCCACCACTCCCACCGGCGTCCTCCGCCCCGGGCCGGGCACGCACGACGACCTCCTCGACGTGGTCGACGCCGGGGCCGCTCTCCGCGACGCCGCGCCCTTCCTGGCTGCGGCCCGCGCCTCGGCGCGCCGCAGCGAGCGGGCCGCCGACCCGCTGGTGCTCGCGACCGCGCTGCACGCCCGACGGTTCGGCGCGCTGGGGTGGTGCGTCGCCCACACCGGCACCGCCACCGGTCTCCTGTTCCCGGACGACACGGCGGGGCGCGAGGCGGCCGAAGCAGCCGTCAACGACCGTTCCGTCGCCGCCCGTTCGACGGCCGCCTTCGTGGCGGCCACTCCGAGCCGGCACCGGTGAAACCTCGGACGGCACACCGCACGGGCGACGACGACGCCGACTTCGAGTAGCCACCACGAGCAGAGCTCACCGACCACAGCCGACATCAGTCCTTCCGCCGGCATGAGCGCTGGGCCGCTCGCCAGGCGCATCGGTGGACGGTGCCGACTGACGGGCCAGTTCCGCCTCCGCTCCGGTCGGGTGTCGTCGTCGTACTTCGACAAGTACCTCCTCGAGTCCGACCCCGTGCTCCTCGATGCCGTGGCCGCTCACCTGGTCGATCTGCTCCCGCCTTCGACCGAGGTGCTCGCCATCCGCCGGCGGTTAGAGGGCGAGGACGGCCTCCAGCTCGGCGAAGAGGCGCTCGGCGTCCTCCAGGCTGGTGGCGATGCAGGTGGCGCCCATCTTCCCGAACCGGGGGACGGCGCCCAGGAGGTGGAGGCACACGCCGGTGCCGGTGGCGGGGTCGTAGGCGAGGCCCGCCCGGTCCACCGCCTCGATGACCCGGGCCGGCGTGCGGCCCACCAGCCGCTGCGACTTGAGGTTGTCGGTGGCGACGTAGCGCCGGGGCACCCCTCCGGCGACCAGCTCGCCCGACGCCGGGTCGTAGGTGGCGCCGGTGGCCAGGCGGGCCATCCAGTAGGGGTGGGTGGTCCCCCCCATGCGGAGGTTGATCTCGCTCAGGTAGACGTCGTGGGCGTCGCCCGCCGGCACCACGATGAAGTCGATGCCGAACGAGCCGATCACCCCCTCGCCGGCCAGCACCCCGGCCACGGCCAGGGCTGCCTCCTGGATCCGGAGGCGGTAGCGGGCGTCGGCGGGGAACCGGCAGCCGAGGTACACGTGGTTGCTGGGCCCGCCCAGGACCTGGTCGTGGGTGGAGATCACCTCGTAGGCGCCGTCCGGGGCGATGCGCACCTGGACGCTGGGCGACACCACGTCCTCGGCCCGCAGCAGCTCCTCCACGATCCCCCCGTCGGCCCCGATCTTGGCGGCGAAGGTCGGCCACGACTCGTCCGACGCGCAGAAGGTGGTGGGCGACCGGGGGAGCGGCGACGCCAGCCCGGCCAGGTCGACGATGGCGTTGCCCTGCCCGGAGAAGCCGTGGTTGAGCTTGACGACCACCGCCTCGGCGTCGGGGCGGCGCGCCCGCAGCCGGTGCACCGCCGCCTCCACCTCGTCCAGCGAGAACAGCGCCTCGTCGCCCTCCAGCACCGCCACCCCCGCCCTGCGGGCGACCCGGCGGGAGCCGGTCTTGGACCCCAGCAGGGCCAGGTCGGGGTGGGGCCCGTAGAACGGCAGGCCGAGCATCCCGCCCAGCTCCTGCTCGGCCGGCGTCACGTTGAACGGCAGGACGTGGGCCTGGTCCGGCGGGCCGGCCAGCTCCCGGACCCGGGCCACCACCTCGGGCCGGTGGAGCAGCTTCTCGGTGAGCGGCAGCGGCGACGGGTCGTCGAGGGAGACCATGGCGAGGCGGGCCCGGGCGTGCGCCGGGTCGGGCACGAAGCGCAGGTAGTACTCGATGACCGCCTCGTCCACCGGCAGGGAGGTGAGGTACACCATGCGCAGGTCGGGCCGGCGCAGCAGGAGCGTGGTGAACAGCATCCGCTCCTCGTAGAACTGGATGCCGGTGATCTTGCGCAGCTCGGCCACGGCGAAGGTGGGCGACGGCAGGACCACCAGCGTCCCCGCCCCCGGCTCGGTGGCGTGCCGGCGCCCGCGGCCGGCGGCGAAGGCGCGCTGGCGCTCGTGCCACGCCGACGGGGGGGCGGCGGCCCCGGTACCGGTCAGGAGACGACCCCCCCGAGCGCCTCGTCCACGGCGGCGAGGACGTCGTCGGCCAGCCGCACGCCCGAGGCCGCCGCGTTCTGCCGCACCTGCTCGGGGCGGCTGGCGCCCACGATGGCCGAGGACACGACGGGCTGGCGCAGCACCCAGGCGAGGGCCAGCTGGGACAGGGCCAGCCCCGCCCGCTGGGCCACGGGCACGAGGCGCTGCACCGCCGCCAGCACGTCGTCGCCGCGCCAGCGCTCCGTCCAGTGCCCGATGGCGGGGTCGGCGGCCCGGCTCCCCTCGGGGGGAGGCGACCCCGGCCGGTACTTGCCGGTGAGCACGCCCTGGGCCAGCGGGGAGAACGCCAGGTTGCCGATGCCCTCCTGGGCGCAGAGCGGGAACAGCTCCCGCTCGGGCGCCCGCCACAGCATGGAGTAGTGCGGCTGGCTGGAGACGAACCGGGTGACGCCGGGCAGGGCGTGGGCGGCCCGGACCTGGTCGGGCGCCCACTCGCTGAAGCCCACGTGGCGGGCCTTGCCCTGGCGCACCAGGGCGGTGAGGGCCTCCATCGTCTCCTCCAGCGGCGTGTCGGGGTCGTAGCGGTGGCACTGGTAGAGGTCGACGTGGTCGGTGCGCAGGCGGCGCAGGGAGGCGACGCACTGCTTGGCCACCTGGGCGGCCGACAGGCCCCGGTCGGCGTCCGACATCGGGAAGAACGCCTTGGTGGCGAGCAGGTAGCTGCCCCGGTCGATCCCGGCCAGCGCCTCGCCCAGGAAGGACTCGGCCCGGCCCCGGCCGTAGACGTTGGCGGTGTCGAACAGGTTGATGCCCTCGTCGAGGGCGGCCCCGATGCAGGCCCGGCCCCGGTCGGCGTCCACCGAGGACCCGAAGGTCAGCCACGAGCCGAGGCTGATCTCGGGAACGTCGAGGTCGCTCGCCCCCAGGCGCCGGTAGTTCACCTCGCCTTGCTACCAGAACCGCCGCAGATCGGTGGACGGCCGCCCGGCCTGCCCGCCGGCCGTGCCATCCTGGCGCCCATGGGGAGCGTCGCGTCGCCGGGCCTGGCCCCGCTCCTCGGGGCCCTCCTCCTGGCCGCCGTGGCGGCCGGCTGCGGCGGCGGCGGCGACGGCGAGCCGTCGGCGGCGGCCGGGCCCGCCGCCTCGCCGACCGCTCCGCCCGGCTCCGGCGCCCCCCCCACGCCGGAGCCCTCGTCGGATCCGCCGGCGCCGACCACCGCTCCCACCACCGGCTCGGGTGGTGCCG
>JBKHXC010000343.1:0-3078 GCA_046566225.1 Acidimicrobiia bacterium | reverse complement strand
AGGGGCCGGACGGCAAGACCATCTCCGGCCACGCCAACTCCATCGACTGCTCCACCGCCATCCTCAACAGCCAGGGCTGCGAGCGGTAGCGAGCGAACCCCAGCGGGCCGGTGCCGCCGGTGGCGGGGCCGGCCCGCCGGCGCGCCCGCGCCATCTGGCGGCGGTGGCCGGCCGCTCCGAACATGACGCGAGCGAACGACGCCCCGCCGGCCCGGGCCGGTGCGGGAGCGCCTCTCGCCCTGACGGGGCGCGCCGGGCAGGTCCCGGCCGCCCGGGCACCGAACCCTTCCGGCGTGCGGGAGCTCGAGAGGATCCTTTCGGTGGAGCCGCTGACCGTGGAGGGGCTGTTCCACCGCCTCCTCCTGGCCGAGGCCGCCGGGATGCGCGAGCGGGCGGCCGAGCGCCGCCAGCACCCGGGGGTCGACGAGCCGCGGTAGCGGTTCACGAGGCGGGCGACGCCGCTCAAGGGGCGGCGCCGGTGACCCGATAGAGCGCCATGCGACGGCGCCCGGCCTTCCCGAAGGCGGGCGACCGCGTCCGCCTCCAGGTGCCGCACCCGTCCGGCGGCGGGTCCCCCGTGCGGCGGGGCACGGTGGTCGAGCGGTCCTGCGGCGGGTCGAGCGCCCTGCGGATCCGCTGGGACGCCGACGGAGGCCGCCCGCCCGGCGAGTCGTGGCTGGCCGACGCCGGCTGGCACTGGAGCCACGGCCACCTGCGGGTCCTGGCGCCCGGGTCGGGGCCGGAGCTCGGGGCCGGCGCCCGGCCCGCCGTCGCCCCGGCGGCGGCCGACGAGCCGTGGCTGCCCTCGCCCCGCACGGTCGGGGCCCGCGCCCCGATGGCGCCGGCGGCGACGGCCGGCGCGGCGTCCGCCGAGTGGGAGGCCGCCCTGGCGGCCGAGCGGGCGCCGGCGGCCGACGACTCGTGGAAGAGCGTCCTGGCCGGCGCCCTGGGGCTCGCCCACGGGACGGGGGCGGCGGTCGACCACCCGCCGGCGCCGCCCAAGGTCCCGGACACGCCCGTCCGCCTCACCCCGCCGCCGGCGCCCCCGCCGGCGGTGGCCCCGCCCGCACCGGCCCCGCTCACGCCCCCGCCCACCCCCGCTCCGCCGGCGGCGCCGCCCGCCGCTCCTGCCGCCCGCCGGGCGGACCCCTCGCCGGGCCGGCCACCCGGCGCCCGCAACGGGGACGACATCCTCCCCCACCGGGGCGTTCGCAAGGGCCGCCGGCGGGGCTGACGCCCGCCGCCCCGTCACGGGGCAGGCGCCACCAGGCCCTTTCCTCGCCAGGCCGGCCGGCGCTCCGTCCACCGGGTGGCGCCCGGGCCCGGCCCACTCCTCGACCCCGCCCCGGCGGAGGGCGTCAGCGCCCGAGCCGGGCGGCCGCCGTCAGCGCCCGACGCTGGCGAGGACATGCTCGACCAGGGAGATCAGGGTCTCCTTGGTCGACCGGCGGTCGCGCGCGTCGCAGAACACGATGGGCACGCCGTCGGCCACGGCGAGCGCCTCCCGGACGGCCGGCTCCCGGTGGGCGGACACGCCGTTGAAGCGGTTGACCGCCACGATGAACGGCAGGCCGCAGGTCTCGAAGTAGTCCATGGCCGGGAAGCAGTCCGCCACCCGCCGGGTGTCGACGAGCACGACGGCCCCGATGGCGCCGCGGACGAGGTCGTCCCACATGAACCAGAACCGGGTCTGGCCCGGGGTCCCGAACAGGTAGAGGCGCAGGTCGGCGTCGAGGGTGACGCGCCCAAAGTCCATGGCGACGGTGGTCGTGGTCTTCCTCACCGCCTGGCCGGCGTCGTCGACGTCGGCGCCGGCGTCGGTCATGGCCGCCTCGGTCGTCAGCGGCTGGATCTCGGAGATCGATCCCACGAACGTCGTCTTGCCCACGGCGAAGCCGCCGGCCACGACGATCTTCACGGGCCGCGGCGCCGGGGCGCCGGCCGGCTCAGAGGGCGCGGATGCCATGGAGGACCCTTTCGAGGAGTGCGACGTCCGGACGGCCCTCGCCACGCGGCTGGTGCACGCGGACGAGCCCCTCGTCGGCCATGTCGCCGACCAGGACGCGGGCCACGCCGACCGGGACCCGGAGGTGGGCGGAGACCTCGGCCACCGAGATGGGCGTGACGGCCAGATCCGCGACCGTCCGCCGCTCCAGCCCCAGCCGGGAGCGGCCGGCGTCGTCGACGGACGTCACCACCAGCGCCTCGAGGGCGAGGTGCGAGCGCGCCCGCGTCCGGCCGCCGGTGATCGCGTACGGGCGCAGGAGCCGCCCCGAGGCCATCACGCCCGCCCGTTCATCCCGGCAGGGCGCGCTGGAGCTCGGCCCGCAGGCCGGGGGTGAGCAGGGCGCCGGCCCGGCGGACGAACAGCGCCATCTCGTAGCCCACCAGGCCGATGTCGCACTCGGCCGAGGCCACCACGGCGAAGCAGCTCCCGTCGCTGATGGACGTGACGAGCAGGAAGGCCCGCTCCATCTCGACGACGACCTCGTTCACCTTCCCGCCGCCAAGCGGCCCCACGGCGCCGTAGGCGAGGCCGATCAGCCCGGACGCGACCGCCGCGAACCGGTCGCCGCCGGCCCGGTCCAGGCCGGGAGAGAGGGCCAGGAGCAGGCCGTCCGACGAGACCACGACGGCCTCCTGGATGCCGGGCACCTTGCGGACGAACGTGGACACCATCCAGTCCAGGTTGCGCTGCCCGTCGGACTCGGTCATGACCCCTCCTGCGAAGTCGGCAGATCGTCTGCGGTGTCGTCCGAGCGCCCACGACGGACGCCGGAGCGGTAGCTGGACAGCAGGCTGCGGACCTCCTCGGGGAGCCGGCCGGCGGCCGGGGCCGGCTCGGCGGGGGCCGGCGCCGGCTGGACGCCACGTCCGGTGTCGGGGGGCAGCGACGCCTTCGGGACCCGGCGCACCAGCCCGGCGGCGGTGGCCCGCTCCAGGTGGCGCTCGTACTCGTCGGCCCGGGTGCGCCGCACGGGCAGCTCCGCCGGGGCAGGGGGCTCGCCCGAGGCGGCGAAGCGAGCGGGCCGCACGGCCGGCGGGGAGCCGGCCGGCGGCCGGGGCCGGCTCGGCGGG
>JBKHXC010000342.1:0-5706 GCA_046566225.1 Acidimicrobiia bacterium | reverse complement strand
GGCCGCGCCGGCGAGACCGGCGGCGAGACCATGCGCGTGCCCGTCAACGTCTACGAGGCGGAGGACGCCCTGGTCGTGGTCGCCCCCCTCCCGGGTGTCATGCCCGGCGACATCACCGTGCACGTCGACGGCGACCGGCTGCGCATCGCCGCCTCCATGCGCTCGGCGGCGCCCAAGGAGTACCTGGTGCACGAGTGGCACTACGGGCCGTTCGAGCGCACGGTGGAGCTGCCCAGCGGCTTCGGGGGCGGGGGCACCGCCACCCACGGCAACGGCCAGCTCGCCGTGCGGCTCACCCGGGGCACGGGTGGTGGGCCGGTGCCCGTCAAGCCGGCCTGACCGCCGCCCACGGGCGGAGGGGCGCCTACTGCGCCGCCGCCACCTCGATCGTCCCCGTCATCTGGGTCGGGTGGAGCGTGCAGAGGTAGTCGTAGCTGCCCGGCCGGTCGAAGGTGTGCTCGAAGGTGCCCGAGTCCATGACCTCGCTCGAGAACGTCCCGTCCTCGGCCTTGACGTCGTGGGCGATCCCCCGGTCCTCGAAGCTCCAGGTCACCGTGGTGCCGGCCTCGACCCGGAGGACCTCGGGCTTGAACGCGATGTCCCGGAGGACGACGGTGCCGGGCCCGGGCCCGGCCCCGGGCTCGTCGGCCGGGTCGGAGCCGCCGCCGCAGCCGCCCAGAGCGACGAGGACCACGGCCACGGCCGCCCACCGCCTCCGCTCGCCCACGTTCCACCCCTTCGCGTCGCCGACCGGGGCGAGCCTACCGGGGCGCAGGGCACGCCCACCGTCGCCCCTCCGGTGCGTCCGGCTGGTTCGCGCACTAGGTGGGACCCGCCTAGAGCAGGGATGCACCTTTCGCGCGGCGAACCATAGCGGTAGGCTGCCCACCGCCGCTCGACGGGCAGCGGCAGCCACCCGAGCGTAGGAGTGAAACGTCGGCCATGAACGAGTACACCAACTACCGCGGCTCGCTGTCCCACCATGGGGGCCGGCACGCCGTCGACCCCGGGAAGTCCATGGACAAGCTGTTCGACAAGGTCATCCTCGGCGTGCTCGTCCTCATGCTGGTCATCGGCGCGCTGGTATACCTGGTCTGATCCCGGCGACGGGCGAGGCGGGACGCCCGCCTCGCCCGATCCCCCCCGGCGGCCCACCGCCGCCGCTCACGGACCCCGGCGCATCGCCAACCCGCCTCGAAACCTCCGGTTGGGAGGCGGTCCTCAGAGCGCGCGCCGGCCGCGGTAGCCGGAGAACGCTCCCACCACGACCAGCACGAGGGCGATGATCAGCGCCCACTTCAGTCCCTCGACGAACAGGCCGAGGCCGCCGAACAGCAGCGCCAGCAGGAGCAGGAACACGACGAGGCCCATGGCGGTGTCTCCTCTCTCGGCGCCCGGGATTCGGGCCGCCCGGAAGGCGTACCGCGCCCGGCCTTGGCCCACACCCGTGGGCGCCAACCGTTACCCCGGTGACCCATCCCCCTCTCGTCACGATTTCGGCGTACCATGGTGGCGCTGGCTGTCCCCGCCGGGTCGACGGCCACCTGTAGTGCGCGCTTCACCAGGGCGGCTGCGGGCACCATGCCCGACGCCGGTCGGGCACCCGGGCGCTGATCCATCTGGAGACCGAACTGGACCGAACGAACTACGAGGCGCTCGTCTCCGCCGAGGCGTGGGGATGCGCCGCGCCGGCCGAGCTGGACACGCTGCGCGCCGACACCGACCGGTGGACCGAGGCGCTGTGCCGCCTGCTGCGCGAGACCGAGGAGGCCCTGTCGGACTCGGCCGCCCTGGCCGGCGACGAGCGGGCCCAGGTCCTGGCCGACCTGACGGGCGAGCGGGCCCGGCTGCAGGCCGCCCTCCGGCGGGTCACCGGCGACGGGGACGCCGGCGCCGACGAGGCGGACCGCGGCGGCGAGGGCGGCCAGGGCGGCCAGCCGGCCCTCCAGGCGTCGTGGGACGGCGGCGACGTGGTGGTGTGGGCGGCGAACCGCGACGTGGAGCCGGCCGGCCCGGACGAGCTGCACCGCCTGGTGGCCGACGCCGGGGCCGCCACCGTCGACTGGGGCCTGCACCGGGGCGTCCCCCTGCCGGCCGGCGAGCGGGTGGCCGCCGTGACCGCCCCGATCAGCGGCGCCCTGGGGTGGCTGGTCGGCGTGGGCGCCGGCCAACTGGGCCGGGAGGCGGCCCCCAGCGCCCGCTGGATGGGCGAGGTCGCCCTGTGGGCCACCGAGTGCGTTGCCCTCGGGCGCATGGCGCCCACCCTGGTGCGCTCCGACGACGGCGGCGGCCCCAGCGGCCGCCACACGACGGGCCGGTGGGCGGTGCGGTGGACGCCCGTCGCCATCGACGCCGCCCGCCTCCGCGAGCTGGCGGCCCGCATGCCGGGTGCCGTCGCCGCCCTGGCGCCGTCGCCGGCGAGCCCCGAGCGGCTGTGCCGGTCGGTGCTGGCCGCCGCCGTCGACGCCGTGTGCCGGGCGGGGGCCGCCCGCCTGGTCACCGTGGCCACCGCCGCCGTCGCCCGCACCCGGGCGGACGTGGCCGAGGCCGTCTTGGCCGGCCTGGACGGCACGCCGTTCGCGGCGGCGGCCCGCCCGGCCAGCGAGCTGGCCGACGAGCTGAAGCGGTGGGCGGCGCCGGTCGTCAACCCGGGGTCGGTCGGGCTGTCCGTGCGCCTCGACGCCCCCGAGAGGGACGGCGGGTGGCTGCTCACGGTGGAGGCCACGGGGCTGGAGCGACACCCCCTCCCCGTGGAGCAGGCCCTGGCGTTCCCCAACCGCGCCAAGGCCCAGGAGGCCGACGTCCACCTCCGCCGCCTGGAGCGGCTCCTCCCCGCCCTCCTGCGGCCCACCCGCCGGCGGGGCCAGGTCGTCCTGGGCGCCGACGAGGCGTGGGAGCTGATGACCGGCACGGGCGCCAGCCTGGTGGCGGCCGGCTTCGACGTGCGCGTGCCCGCCGTGTCCCGGCGGCGCGCCGGGCCCAAGCTGCACCTGCGGGCGGACGCCCTGGGGGGCCCCACCAAGGTCGGCGCCCAGCAGCTGTCGGCCGTGCGGTGGTCGGTCCTGTTCGGCGACGCCGAGCTCGATGCGGCGGACATCGCCCGCCTGGCCGCCCAGGCCCGGCCCCTGGTGCGGGTACGGGGCAGGTGGGTCGAGCTGGAGCGGGCCGACCTCGACGCCGCGGCCAGCGCCCTGGCCGAGCGGGCGGGCACCACCGAGCTGTCGGGCGCCGCCATCCTGCGCCACGCCGTGGGCCTGGAGGGCGGCGCCCTGGGCGGGCCGGTGGTCATCGACGGGGGCGGCTGGGCCGTCGACCTGGTCAAGGGCGCCACCGAGTCGCCGCCGACGCCGCTCGGCGCGCCCGCCGGCTTCGTGGGCGAGCTGCGCTCCTACCAGGCCGAGGCCCGGGGCTGGCTGCGCTTCCTCGACACCGCCGGCCTGGGCGGCTGCCTGGCCATGGACATGGGCCTGGGCAAGACGCCGACGGTCCTCGCCCACCTCCTCGACACCCGGGGCCAGGGGCCGGTCCTCGTGGTCGCCCCGCCCGCCGTCCTCGGCAACTGGGCGGCGGAGGCGGCCCGCTTCACGCCCGGCCTGGCGGTGCGAGTCCACCACGGCACGGCCCGGGCGGCGGCCGCCGAGATGGCGGCCGTGGCCGACGGGGCCGACGTCGTGCTCACCACCTACGCCACCGCCGTGCGCGACGTCGACGCGCTGGCCGGCGTCGAGTGGCACCGGGTGGTCGTCGACGAGGCGCAGACCATCAAGAACCCGGCCAGCGAGACGGCCCAGCAGCTACGGCGCATCCCCGCCCGCAACCGCCTGGCCCTCACCGGCACGCCCATCGAGAACGGCCTGGGCGACCTGTGGTCGATCCTCGACTTCACCAACCCGGGGCTGGTCGGGCCCCGGCCGGTGTTCGTCGAGCAGCTCTCCAAGGCCGGCGGGACGGGCAGGCCGGGCGAGGCCGCCCTGCGGGCGCTCAACGGCCTGCTGGTGTTCCGGCGCAGCAAGGCCGAGCCCGAGATCGCCGCCGAGCTGCCCGACAAGATCGACGAGATGGACCACTGCGGCATGACCCCCGAGCAGATCGGGCTGTACCAGGCGGTGCTGGACCGGCTCATCCCCGCCGGCGCCCCCCTGCCGGCGGGCGACGACCCGGCGGTGCGCAAGGGCCAGGTGCTGGCCGCCATCACCGCCCTCAAGCAGATCTGCGACCACCCGGCGGCCTACCTCCACGACGACGGCGAGCCGCTGGCCGGCCGCTCCGGCAAGCTCAGCCGGCTGGAGGAGCTGCTGGAGTCGATCTTCGAGGCCGGAGAGCGCGTGCTGATCTTCACCCACTTCGCCGCCTGGGGCGACCGCCTGGCCGCCTACCTGACCGAGCGGTTCCGCCGGCCCATCGCCTGTTACCACGGCGGTCTCACCCGCTCGGTGCGCGACCGGATGATCAGGGACTTCCAGGGCGGCACGGGCGCCGGCGCCCTCGTGCTGTCCATCAAGGCGGGCGGCTCGGGGCTCAACCTCACCGCCGCCAACCACGTCGTGCTCTACGACCGCTGGTGGAACCCGGCGGTGGAGGACCAGGCCCGGGACCGGGCCTGGCGCATCGGGCAGAAGTCCACGGTGATCAGCCACCGCCTGGTGTGCCCGGGGACGGTCGACGAGCGGGTGGAGGAGGTGGTGGCCGGCAAGCGCCTCATCGCCGACCTGGCCCTGCCCGCCACCAGCTCCCTCGGCGACCTGGGGCCCGAGCAGCTCCGCGCCGCCCTCGGCCTGCGGCCCGACGAGGTGATCGCCGAGACCGGCGACGCGCCGGTGGGCGAGGAGGAGACGGCGGCGTGAGCCGGCGCCGCCGGGGCCGCAAGCACGTCCCGCCGCCCGACGCCTTCTGGGGCCGGGCCGACGATCGGCCGCCTCCGCCGCCCGTCGTCCCCACCCGCGACCCGGCCGCCATCCCCCGCTCGCTGGGCGACCCCCCGCTGTCGGCCAAGCCCGGCCAGGCGCAGCACCACCTGTCGGTCGTCTACGAGGAGGCGGTGAAGGCGGCCACCGCCCTGGCCGCCGCCAACGGGCTGCTCGACACCGGCGCCACCGGCGAGCCCGACGACGGGTAGCCCCGGCGTGCCCGCGCCCGGACCCGCCGCCCTGGGCCGGGGCGTGGTGGTGGCCGCCGGCGGGCCGGTGCCCGCACCGTGGTCGGCCGCCCCCGTGGTGACGGTCGACCAGGCGGCGCTGGCCGACCCGGGGCCCACCGTCGGCGCCCTCCACCAGGCGTGGGCCGCCCGGCGCCCGGTGGTCGTCGCCCTCGCCGTGGGGCCGGAGCGGTTCCGGGCCCCCGAGTCCTTCCCGGTGGAGCCGTGGACGCTCGACGCCGGCTTCGAGGCGTGGTTCGACCGGCTCCACTTCCTGGTGTGGGCCAACTGCTACGACGGTCGGGGCGGCGGCGGGCCCGTCTGGTGGTGGGCGCGCAAGGCGGTGCGGGCCGGGGCGGCGGAGACGCCGGGCGGCCCGGCCGACGTCGTGCTCCCCGACGGCCGCCCGGCGTGGGTCGACGGCGGGCCCCGGGCGCCCCTCGACGCCGCCGCCCTGGGCGCCGAGGTCGTGCACGCCGAGTCGGTGGAGCTGGGCCGGCTGTGGGTCGCCCCGCCCCCGGGGGCGCCGGCCGCCGACCTGGCGCCCGACCAGCTGGCGGCCGTCGCCCACA
>JBKHXC010000341.1:0-2175 GCA_046566225.1 Acidimicrobiia bacterium | reverse complement strand
GCCACCACCACCACGTCGCCCCCGTGGAGGACGGTGTCGGGCGTGGCGTAGGTGAACTGGCCCCCGGCCGGCTTGACGCACACCACGGTGACGTCGTGGCGGGACCGGATCCGCAGCTCGCCGAGGGACCGCCCCAGAAGCGACGCCGGCGCCACCGTCTCGACCAGGGCGAAGCCGGCGTCGATGGGGAGGTAGTCGAGCATCCGGCCGGCGACCAGGTGGGCGATGCGCTCGCCCATCTGGGCCTCGGGGAAGACCACGTGGTGGGCGCCGACGCGGTCGAGGATCCGGGCGTGGGCGGCGGTCATGGCCTTGGCCCAGATGTCCTTGATGCCCAGGTCGACCAGCGCCGCGGTGGTGAGGATGGACGCCTCCACCTCGCCCCCGATGGCGACGACGGCCCGGTCGAAGTCGGCCACGCCCATCTGGGCCAGGGCGACCGGGTCGGTGCTGTCGGCCTCGACCACGTGGCTCAGCTTGTCGCGCAGGGAGGCCACCCGCGCCGGGCTCTCGTCCACGCCGAGGACGTCGTGGCCCAGGCCGGCCAGCGTCTCGGCCAGCGCCGTGCCGAACCGGCCCAGCCCGATGACCACCACGGCCTGGGGGCCGGGGCGCCCGCGGCGGTGGAGCCACGATCGCTCAGCCAACGAGGGGGCGCTCCTCGGGATAGCGGAACCGGGCGTCCCGGGCCCGCACCGCCAGCGCGGCGCCCACGGTGAGCGGGCCCACCCGGCCGGCGAACATGAGCAGGACCAGCAGGAGCTGTCCGGTGGCGGGGACGGCGGCGGTGATGCCGGTGGACAGGCCGGCGGTGCCGAAGGCGCTGGTGACCTCGAAGAGCACGGCGCTGAGCCCCCAGTCGCCCTGGGACAGCAGGACGAGGGTCGACACGGCGACGACGCCGACGCCGATGAGGGCGATGGCCAGGGCCTGGCGCTGGGCCGCCTCGCCCACCCGGCGGCCGAACACCGACACGTCGCGATCGCCCCGGACCTCGCTGCGGATGACGAAGCCGAGCAGGGCGAAGGTGGTCACCTTGATGCCGCCGCCGGTGGAGGCGGGGGCGGCGCCGATGAACATGAGGGCCGACAGCACGGCCCAGGTGGTCTCCCGCAGGCCGGCGATGTCGACGGTGTTGAAGCCGGCGGTGCGGGGCGTCACGCCCTGGAACAGACCGACCAGGAGCTTGTCGCCGGTGGCCAGGCCCCCGAGCGACGCCGGGTTGGTCCACTCGAACAGGCATACCAGCGCCCAGGCGGCGCCGATCAGGGCGCCCGTCGTGACGACGGTGAGGCGGGTGTGCAGCGACCACTTGCGCCACGACACCCGGTCGGTGGCCAGCTCGGCGATCACGGGGATGCCCAAGCCTCCCACCACGATGGCGGCCACGACGGTCAGGTTCACCACCGGGTCGGTGGCGAAGCGCTCCAGGCTGTCGGGGAACAGGGCGAAGCCGGCGTTGTTGAACGCCGACACGGCGTGGAAGGCGGCCCACCACGCCGCCCTCCCGAGCGGCTCGTCGTAGCCGGTGGCGAAGCGGGCGAGGAGCACGGCGGCCGCGGCCAGCTCGGCCACCAGCGACACCACCGCCACCTGGCGCACCACCGACCGCACCTCTCCCAGGGTGAGGATGCCGGTCTCGAGCTGGGCGACGAGGCGGTGGCGCAGGCCCAGGCGCCGGGAGAGCCCCAGCAGGACCAGCGACGCCAGCGTCATGATCCCGATGCCGCCGAGCTGGATGAGCACGAGGATGACGGCCTCGCCGAACGCCGACCAGTGGGCGGCGGTGTCGGCCACCACCAGGCCGGTGACCGTCACCGCCGAGGTGGCGGTGAACAGGGCGGTGTGCAGCCCGGCGCCGCCGTCGGCGGCGGTGGACAGCGGCAGCATGAGCACCAGCGTGCCTACGGCGATGGCGGCGGCGAACGACGCCGTGACCAACCGCGCCGGCTTGTGGAGCGCGCCCCGCCGGCGGGCGGCGGTCTGGTCGGGGGCGGCCACGGCGCCCATCCTGTCGCCTGCGGCGCCCCTCGGGGGCGGAACCGCCCCCGGTCAGAGGGCCGGGGTGCCGTAGGCGGTGCGGGGCGGCGGCGCCGTCGGCACCGCCGCCCCGCCCGCCGGCGGGTCACACGACGTCGCGCTCGCGGACCACAGTGGTGCGCCGGCCCCGGTAGT
>JBKHXC010000340.1:0-3663 GCA_046566225.1 Acidimicrobiia bacterium | reverse complement strand
CGGCGGCCGGCGCCGGCCGCTTGACCAGCCCCGCCCCGATCCCGGCCACCACGGCCAGCGCCCCGGGGACGGCGGCCAGCGACCACGCCCGGCCGGCGCCGCCGGCCGATCCCCCGACCACCGGCAGGACCAGCAGGGCCAGGGCGAGCGCCGTCACCGCCGCCCTCGCCCACTTGAACCCGGTGCGGGTGCCCAGCCACGACCAGCTGAGCACCGCCCCCAGCGACTGGACGGCGGCGAAGACCGGTCCGGGGACGCGCCCGGCCAGGTTCTCCTGGAGCATGCGCCGGCCGGCCGCCACCAGGCGCCGGACCAGCCCCGAGTCGCCCGGGTGGCGGGGGTCGGTGAGCGTCTCCACCCCGACGGCGTACCGGTCGGCGGCGGCCACCGCCTCCTCCGGCGTGAGCGGGGGCGGAGGCTCGGCCGGCGGGCCCCCCGGCGTGCCGTCCCGGCGCTGGCGGGCCAGCTCGTCGGCCACCACGGCCCACTGGCGGGCGCTGACCAGGGCGTCGACCAGCGGCGCCAGCTCGTCGGGACGAATCGGCTCGGCGGGCTCGCCGGGCGGCCTCTCCGCCTCGGTGACGGCCCGCTCGGCGAGCCGGCGCACCCCCGGCGCCCGGGGCGCCCAGGCCGTGAGGTCGACGAACGCCGGCCACGACGCCTCCGGCCGCTCGCCGCCTGCGCCGGCGGCCGCCTCCGCCTCCGGTCCCAGCACCACGGCGCGGAGCCGGGCGACGAGGGCGTCCACCGCCGCGTCGTGGGACGTCCCGCTCACCCGGACCAGCTCCCGGGCGTGGAACTCCACCACCGCCGGCGTCACGGCCACGGCCACGAGCGGCGCCACGGCGTCGAGGCGGCCCCACATCCAGTCGTTCGCCCGCCAGGTGCGGCGGAGGAAGGCGGCGAAGTTGTTGAGCTGGTTGCCGGCCAGCTTGTTGTCGCTGGGCACGGGCACGGGCCGGCGCAGCCGGTCGGCGACGGTGCTCCACGCCCGGTCGCCGCGGCTGTCCTCGCCGACCAGGCGGGGGAAGGCGGCGCCGATGGGCGTGGCGGCGGCCGACGACATCTCCACGAACTCGATCTCCCGGCGGCCCGGCGCGCCCACGGCCGTCTCCGGGAAGGCCAGGATCTCCAGGGCCGACAGGTCGTCGGCCGACGGCGCCCGCCCCCCGCCGGCCAGCGCGGCGTGGAGGAAGGCGCCCGGGTCCGCCGCCTCT
Source organism: Acidimicrobiia bacterium (assembly GCA_046566225.1). Classification (GTDB taxonomy): domain Bacteria; phylum Actinomycetota; class Acidimicrobiia; order Acidimicrobiales; genus DATLFN01. Next base: position 2,446 of record JBKHXC010000340.1, on the reverse strand, counting down.
CGCCGCTCGGCCACCACCTGGTCGTGCACCAGGGCCCGGGACAGGGCGCCGGCCGCCGACACCAGCGCCCCCAGCAGGGGCCCCCGCAGGTCCGCCCCGCCCGGGGCGGGCGCGCCGGCGCCGGCCGCCAGCAGGGCGTCGAGGCGGGCCAGCGCCGCCCGGCGCACGCCGTCGAGGAGGCCCGGCTCGCCGGTGCCGAGGTACGCCTCCATGGCCGCCGCCTGGTCGGTGCCGAGGCGCACCAGTCCCTCGACGGCGTCGATCGAGCGCTCCTCCCACCGGTCGTCGCCTCCCGGGCGGATGGCGGCGAGCACCACCCAGGCGAGGCAGCGGGGCCGGGCCAGGGCCTCGCGGTGGGCCAGCAGCACCCGGTAGAGCCGCTCCTTGGCCGCCGCCGCCGCCGCCCGGTCCACCCGGCGGCCCCACTGCTCGACGAACTGCGCCCACTCGAGCAGCAGGAGCGCCACCCGCCGGAGCGGCGAGACGCCGAAGGCCAGCGGGTCGGCGCGGCGGCCGCGGTCGGGCTGGAGCAGGGCGCAGACGTGGCCGGCCAGCACGGCGTCGAGGCGCACCACGTCGGCCTCGTCCCAGCCGGCCACCGGGGTGCGCCAGCGGTCGTCGCCCACGTGGTCGGCGGCCGGGAACGGGTCGTCGCCCAGGGCGGTCACCGGGTCGTCGAGGACGCCGTGGACCTCCTGGGCCTCGGCGTCGGCCCGCTGGACCAGGTACCCGGGCTCGGCCGCCCTCGCCCCGTCGCGCAGCGCCCGCCGGTCGGTCACGGCGGTGAAGGCCAGCACCCGCAGGCGCCGGGTGCGCTGGACGCGACGGTTGTGCTCCTCGATGAGGTGGAGGTCGCCGGCGATGGTCTCGGGGGGGATCCTGGCCCGCACGATCCCCCGCACCACGCTCCACGTGCCACGGGGGTCGGGCGCCGGGGTGGACGCCCCGCCCGCCGGGGGGGCGGGCCCGTCGGCGCCGGGGCGGACGTAGACGAGCACCCGCCGGGTCGGCCGCCCGGCCGGGGCGTCGGCCACGGCGGCGATGGCGTGGCCGAGCGGGATGTTGTCGAGCACCCCGCCGTCGACCACCACGAACGGCTCCCCGCCGCTGGTGGCGTCGCCGAACACGCCCGCCATGCCCACCGCCGGGCCGGCCTCGGCCGGCGGCGGGTCGCCGGCGAACGACGGGGGCCGGGGGGCGTGGACGGCCGCCGCCTCGAAGGCGACCGGGAACGACGACGTGCCCCGGGCGGCCAGGGCCAGGCGGGCGAGGGCGGCGTCGAGGCCCGGGGAGCCGGCGGGCGGGAAGTCGGTGAGCCACCCGGGGCCGGCGTTGCGGAACCGGAAGGTGCTGGCGAAGCGGTCCTGGCGGCGGGCGCCGGGGTCGCCGGGGCCGCCCGGGCGGGACACCGGCTCCACCAGCGTGGCCGTCAGGGTCAGGTCGAGCCGGGGCGGCCGCCCGGGGGCGGCGCCCCCCGGCGCGGTGACGAGGTGGCGCAGCGTCCGGTACGCCTGGGCGAAGAAGTAGCCGTCGCCCCGCAGCAGCGAGGGGTGGCCCTCCGCCGCACCGTCCCCGCCGTCGTCGCCGTCCCGGACCATGCGCTCCAGGTCGCCCAGGTCGAGCCAGGCGTCGCGCAGGGCGTGGGCCGGGAAGCCGTACACCTGGCTGGCGGCGTAGATCACCCCGTTGAGCCCGCCGGCGCTGGCGCCGGCCATCACGTCGACGGCGACGGCGTCGATCCCGCCCAGCGCCAGGACCCGCGACCAGAACCCCCCGTCCGCCCCGCCGGGGGGGACGGCCGGCGCCGCCCGGCGGAGGGCGTCGATCTCGGCGCACGCCCCGCCGATCCACACCGCCAGGCTGACCCCGCCCCGCATGCCGAGGGCGATGCGCAGCTCCACCCCCCGGCTCACCACCGGGCGCCCACCGGCGTCACCCCTTCACCGCGCCCATGGTGAACCCGGCCACGAAGCGCTCCAGGAGCAGGTTGAAGGCGAAGGCGATGGGGACGGCGACGACGATGGTGGCCGCCTGGAGCGACTGCCAGAAGAACACGTCGCCCCGGATGAGCACGGTGGGGACGCCGACGCTGACCGTCGTCTCCGCCGCCCGGGCGTTGAAGGAAAGGGCGTAGACGAACTCGTGGGCGCAGAGGGTGAACGCGAACACCACCACGGCCACGATCCCCGGGAAGGCGAGCGGCACGGCGATGCGCCCGAAGGCGGCCAGCCGGCTGTAGCCGTCCACCATGGCCTGCTCCTCCACGTCCCGGGGGATGGCGCGGAAGAACCCGACCAGCAGCCAGGTGGACACGGGGACGGTGATGGTCGGGTAGATGAGCACCAGCGACCACTTCGAGTCCTGGAGGCCGAGCTCGGCGACCAGGCGCGACAGGGAGATGAACAGGAGCGAGGGGGGGACCAGGTACACCAGGAAGATGGTCACC
>JBKHXC010000339.1:0-4062 GCA_046566225.1 Acidimicrobiia bacterium | reverse complement strand
GTCACCCCCAGCGCCCCGCCCCAGCGCAGCGGCAGGCGGGCCAGCGCGTAGGCGGCGGGCAGGCCCAGCGCCAGGGTGATGGCGACGACCAGGCCGCCCACGAGAACGGTGTTGCGCACGAAGCCGGGGAAGGGCGTGGACTCGAGCAGGTAGCGCACGTGCTCGAGCGTCGGCGGCTGGTTGAACACGACCGGGTTGCTGTCGACGTCGTACAGGTCGCCGTCGGCCTTGAAGGCGGTGATGGCCCCCCACAGGAAGGGCAGGGCGGCCAGCAGGGCGAACAGGACGGCGGCGGCGTACAGCGCTCCCCGCCCCAGGGCGCGGCGGCGCCCGGCGCGGCGGCGCTCGCGCTCGGCGACCACCGGGGCCACGGGCGCCGGGACGGCGGTCGGGGGGCCGGCGGCCGCCACCTCAGAACACCTCGGCCCGCCGCACGGCCACCAGGATCCCCACGGCGGCGGCCAGGAGCAGCGGAAACAGGAACAGCGCCACCGCCGCCCCCTGGGCCAGGTCGCCTCCGCCGATGCCCTTGGTGTAGGCCCAGCTGGACAGCACCTCGGTGGCGTGGACGGGCCCGCCGTTGGTCAGCACCCGCACGACGGACAGGTCGGTGAAGGTCACGATGGCCCCGAACAGGCCGGCCACGGCGACCACCGGCAGGGTGAGGGGCAGGGTGATCTCCCGGTAGGTGCGCCAGAACCCGGCGCCGTCGACGGCGGCGGCGTCCTTCACCTCCTGGGGGATGGCGCTCAGCCCGGCCATCATGATCACCGCCGCCAGCGGGACCAGGCGCCACACGTGGACGGCGATGACCGACCCCATGGCCAGGCCGGGCCGGCCCAGGTACAGCATGTGCCCGTTGGGCCCGAGCCAGCCCACCTCCCGCAGCACCCAGTCGATGGGGCTGAACAGCGAGTCCAGCAGCCACAGCCAGTTCACGGCCCCCAGCGCCACCGGGGTCGTCCACGGCAGGAGGACGAGGAGGCGGACGAGCCACTTGCCGCGGAAGTCGGCGGCCAGCACCAGGGCCAACGCCTTGCCCAGGACGACGACCAGGGCCATGGACACGGCGGTGAAGTAGAGGGTGTTGCCCAGCGCGGTGCGGAACACGGGGTCCCGGATCGCCGCCCGGTACTGCTCGAGGCCCACGAAGTCGAACGAGGGGTCGCCGGCGGTGACGTCGCTCAGGCTGTAGCCGATGGCGACCACGAAGGGGACGCCAACCAGGGCCACGACGTAGACGATGGCGGGGAGCAGCATGGCCCGGGCCAGGAAGCCCTCCCGGTCGGCCAGGCGCACGCCCCCGGCCCCGCCCGCCGGCCCCGCCGGCGCCGGCACCGCCGCCCCCGCCACCTCAGGCCCCGGCCGCCGCCGGCTGGCGGGCGGCGCCGGTGGCGGCGTCGAAGAAGCGGAGGTCGGCCGAGCGCACGACCATGTCGTGCTCCGTGCCCGGCTCGATGGGCGTGGTGACGGTGGCGGGCAGGCGCACGATGACGGGGGTGGGGTCGCCCAGCCCGGTGAGGGTCCCGTGCAGGTGGCGGTCGCCGCTCAGGTGCTCGACGCGGCGCACGGCGAGCCGCACGACGGCGGCGTCGGCGCCGGCGGCCCCGGCGGCGGCGGCCGGCAGCGCCTTCTCGGGCCGGAACCCGACCAGCACGTCGCCCCGGGGGACCAGGTTCATGGGCGGCGAGCCCAGGAAGGTGGCCACGAAGGTGTCCGCCGGGTGGTCGTACACCCGCACGGGCGGCCCGACCTGGCGGATGCGGCCGTCGAGCATGACCACGATGCGGTCGCCCATCGCCATGGCCTCGACCTGGTCGTGGGTGACGTAGATCGTCGTCGTCCCCACCCGGTCGTGGAAGGCCCGCAGGTCGTCGCGGGCCGTGGCCCGCAGCTTGGCGTCGAGGTTCGACAGCGGCTCGTCGAGGAGCAGGACGGCGGGCTCCCGGACCAGGGCCCGGGCCAGCGCCACCCGCTGGCGCTCCCCGCCCGACAGGTGGCGCGGGCGGCGGCCGAGCAGGTGCTCGATGCCGAGCAGGGCGGCCGCCCACGACACCTTGCGCCGCTGGTCCTCCTTCCCCAGCCGCTCGGCCTTGAGCGGGAAGGCGATGTTCTGGGCGACGGTCTTGTGGGGGTAGAGGGCGTAGCTCTGGAACACCATGGCGATGCGCCGGGCCCGGGGCGGGAGGCCGTTGACCACCCGGCCCCCGATGGCCACCTCGCCCGCCGTGGGCTGCTCCAACCCGGCGACCAGGCGCAGGAGCGTCGTCTTCCCGCACCCCGACGGGCCCAGCAGGACCAGGTACTCGCCCTGCCCGGCGGCGAGGTCGACGCCGTCGACCGCCGGCCGGTCCTGGCCGTCGAAGCGCTTGGTCAGGCCCCGGGCCTCGACGGCGTGGCCCGGCCGCCGCCCGGCCCGGTCGGCGCCGCCCGGTCCCGCCCCCGCCTGGGATCCCGCCACGTCACCTCGTCCCGCCGACGAGCCCCTGGCGCCGCCACTTGTCGAAGATCTGCCTCACCTCGCGGTCGGCCTGCTCCACCGACTCCCGGGCCGACTGCTGGCCGCGGGCCGCCCTGGCCATCATGTTGGGCACCACGAAGGTGCCGAACACCTCGCCGATGGCGGTGCTGGCCGGCCCCGGGTGGCCGATGTTGGTGCTCCACTTCAGGGTCTCCTCGATGGTGAGGAATCTGAGCTTGTCCTTGTGGGTGGTGCTGAACGGGTCGTCGGCCAGCCAGCCGTCGAGCTGGGGCACCGTGCCCACGTAGGCCGGGAAGTCGTAGAGCTTGGAGTGGTAGGTGGCCTGGGCCATGTTCTCGGTGTAGTGGAGGAGGAACTCCTGGGCCGCCTCCGGGTTGCGGGCATGCTTGGGGACGATCCAGTTGTAGAGGACGTGCTGGGCGGCCAGGGCGCCGCCCGGCCCCTCCAGGGCGGGCACGAAGAACACGTCGTCGGCCACGTCGGGGTTGGCCTCCTGGGCGGTCCGCCACGCCGAGATGGAGTTGAGGATGTAGCTGAGCTGGCCGGCGATGAGCCCCTGGTTGTTGGACGCCGCGTTCCAGGCGAAGACCTCGTCGGTCATCGTCTGCTGGAACAGCCGGCGCATGAACTCGACGGCCTCGATGGTCTCCGGCGAGTTGAGGACGACGTTCTCCTCCTCGTCCTGCACCGACCCGCCGAAGCTCCAGATCAGGGCCCGGCCGGCCATGTTGGAGTCGATCTCCTGGGACATGCCGATGCCCATCTGCACGCCGAGGCGGTCCTTGATCTCCGTGCCCCCGGCCAGCAGCTCGTCCCAGGTGCTCGGGCCGTCGGGCAGGCCGACCTGCTCCCACAGGCTCTTGCGGTAGTCGCCGGGGTCGGGGACCCAGCCCGGGCTGTACGCGTAGTACACGCCGGTGGTCGGGTTGAGGCTGGTGTTCCGGCAGATCTCCACCTGCTCGCCGAAGCGGCGCTCGGCCTCCTCGTTGAGGTCCTTCAGGTCGACCACGCTGGGCTCGAACTGGGACAGGGGGGCGATGTACTGGATGAGGTCGTGGCCCTGGCCGGCCGCGATCTCGGAGGCGACCCGCCCGGGGATCTCGGCGTTGTTGATGTGGTCCACGGTGACGTCCACGCCGACCCGGCTGCCCCAGTCCCTGGCGAAGGGGTCGAACCACTCGTCGTGGCTGGGGACGAAGTGGCTCCACAGCAGGATCGACAGGCTCCCGCCGAGGGCCGAGGCCGGCTCGGTGAACGCCGTCTCGGTGGGGGCGCCGGGCGTGCCCTCCGCCGGGGCGGTGGTGGGCCCCGCCTCGTCGTCGCCGTTGCCGCCGCACGCCGCCAGGGCGGCCATGGCCGCCGCCACCTTCATGAACTCCCGCCGGGACAGGTCCCACCCGCGCTCCACCATGGACGCCTCCCTCGACTGCGCTGCCGGGGCCCGGTGGTGCGACGTGCGCTGCGGCCGATGCGCCGGCGAGTGCTCGGCTGCCGTGTCGCAGCCACGCTATCGACTGCGCCCGCCGGCCGCCGCGCCCGCTCACTCCAGGGCGGCGAAGGCCCGGGCCGACGACGTCTCA
>JBKHXC010000338.1:0-6793 GCA_046566225.1 Acidimicrobiia bacterium | reverse complement strand
GCGCAGGGCTTCTACTTCGGCGTACCGCAACCGGCCGAGGCGATCCAGCAATTGCTGGGCTCTGGAACGGCGCCGCGCCCTGCCGTGCGCGACGGACCCGGCTGACCCCCGGGGGCGACGTCGGTCTGGACATGCCCGGGGACCCGCAGGATGGCGCTGCGTAGGCACCTCATCGGACGGCGCCGCAGTTGGGGGGACTACTGATGGCGCCGCTTCGAGCCTTGAGCCGGCTGTGCAGGCCCATGGGAGCCAGACGCGCTGCCGGCGCCGTCACCTCATGTGCCCGCCGCCCGGGCGCGGTTCGGAGGACCGACGAAACCGACAGTGGCCCATCACACGCGCGGCCACGACCGCTCTCTTCTGGCCACCGGCTGCGGATGGAGTCGGGCCGGGGAGGGGAGATGGTGGTGGAGGCGGTGGCCGGCGACTTCGTCCACGTTCCCGCCGGGGCCATCCACCGCGAGTCGAATCCGAGCGAGGCTGAGAGCCACATCGTGGTCCTCCGCGCTGGCCAGGGGGTGCCGACGGTCAACGTGGAGGGTCCGGCCTGACGGGCGACCCTGTCCACCGAGTCGGCAGCGCACCGGCCTCCGGCCCACTCAGTTGCTTCCCATGGGCCCGCCCGGTATCGGCACCGGCGGGCGCACGGTAATGACGCCGGCGTGGGCTCCACGCGCCCGCGCCGCCCATCCGGGATCTGGCGGTAGGCGCTCCCGGTGCGGCAAGGCGGCGGCGTTCCCGTGGACCTGTCCTGGCCCCCCGCCACCCCCTACCGGCACACGCGGCGAGCCCGCGGCATGGCCGCCACCGCCTCCCGGACGCCAGCTGCGAGGGTCGCCGGCCAGTCCCGGCTCCGGCGCAGCCAGCCGTTGAGGTCGTTGGCCTCCTCGGGGACGTGCAGTGTCGCCACCGTCGCTCCCCGGCCGCGCAGCTCCGCCCGCAGTCGACCCGCCGCCTGGCGACCGGCGTCGTCGGCGTCGAAGGCCAAGACGAGCGGCGCGTCGAGGGCGGCCAGGCGATCGGCCACCACCCCGCCGGCCCCGCCGGCCAGGGAGGCGCCCAGCACGGCGACGGCCCGGTAGCCCGCGGCGTTGGCCGACAGGGCGTCGATGGCTCCCTCGGTCACCACCACGCAGCGGACGGCGGCCTTGGGCGGGCGAAGGCGCGCCACCTTGGGGTTGGGAGCCAGCCGGCCGGCGGCGTTGAGGTAGCGAGGGCGGCCGGGGCGGGGGCGCACCGGGCGCAGCTGGGCGAACACGACCCGCCCGCCGGCGACGACCGGCAGCACGGCGGCCACTCCGGCGGCGGGCATCCCGTCGGGTCGAGCCTGGTGGTCCCGGCCGGAGTCGGCGCCTACACGGTTGGCCCGCAGGACGTCGGTGGGCAGGCCGCGCTCGCCACACAGCCATGCCCGCACCCCGGCGCCGTCGGGTCGCCACAGGCGCCCGGCGCAGGCCGCCACGAACGACCCCAGCCCCTCCAGGTCGCCGGACGGCGCATCGGCCGGACGGGCGCAGGACCGGCGGAACGACGGTGGGGCGGCCTCGCCGTTCTCGAGACCGCAGCGACGGGCCAGGTCGGCGAGGGCCTGGCCGGGGCTGAGCCCACAGGCGGCCACCACCAGGTCGACCGCCGTGCCGCCCAGGCCGCAGCCGAAGCAGTGCCAGCGCTCGCCGCCGGAGCGGGCGGGGAAGACGCTCACCGGCGGCGTGCGCCCTGTCTGGGCATGAGTGGGGCTGGGGCAGGGCCACGACGCCGAGGCGCCCCGGCCCCGGTGGGGCCCGAGCAGCTCGTCGGCCAGCGCCGCCAGGTCGACGGCCTCCAGCAGGCGTTGGCGGTCGACCATCACGCCGCCTGGTTGGGCCGCATCCCGGCGTCGGTGTCGGTGAGGTCGCCGGCCTCGGCCGGGGACAGGACGTGCTGGACCACGGCGGTTCGCCCCGCCACCTTCCACAGGGCCCGGCCCCGGGCCAGCTGGGCCACGATCTGGCGCTCGGGGTCGGTGAGCCCGAAACCGTCGCCGGCCCGGGCCAGCTGGTCGGGGGCCTGGCGGAGCACGATCTTGGTGGCGGCGTCGGCCAGCAGGCCCGTTGCGATCTTGGCCGTGGCCGTGCCGTCGTCGGCCTGGGCGCCGAGATCGGAGGGCCGATGGGCCACGCACAGGTTGGCCACCCCGAAGGTGCGGCCCAGCTTGAAGCAGGTCTGCAGGTAGGCGGCGGTGTGGCGGTTGCCCAGCAGCGCCCACGCCTCGTCGATGACCTGCACCCGCTTGGGCCCCGGCGCCGCCAGCAGGCGCCCCAGCCAGCCGGCGGCGGCCACCATGACCAGGGGCATGGCCTCGGAGTCGACGGGGATGGCCGACAGGTCGACCACGATCCCCGGCCCCTCGGCGCCGATGGCCACGCTGGAGCGCCCGTCAAACATGCCCCGCAGCGAGCGCGACACCAGCTTGTCGACGGCGAAGGCCAGCGGCGCCAGGGCGCCGGCCAGGTCGTCGGCCCCCGCCCGCAGGGCGCTGGCCAGCTCCTCGCCGGGACGGGCCAGGGCGCCGGCCAGATCGGCCAGGGTGGCGGGAGCGCGCCGGCGCCCCAGGGACTCGACCACGGCGAAGACCGCCGCGTCCTCCAGGGGGGACAGGGCCCGGCCCAGCACGGTGCCGACCAGGGCCACCACCATGTCGGCGCGCCGGGCCGTGGCCTGCTCGGGCGCCTCGTCGCCCGGGCCGGGCTCGAGGGGGTTGACCCGGGTGGTGCCGCCGGGGGCCAGGCGGACCACGGCCAGCCCCAGGCGGCGGGCCACGCCGGCGTACTCGCCCTTGGGGTCGGCGATGGCGAACCACCGGCCCCGCTCCCCGGTGCCGTAGAGGGCGGCCATGCGCCACAGCAGGCACTTGACCAGGGCCGACTTGCCGTTGCCGGGCTCGCCGAAGACCCAGGCGTTGGGGTTGGTCACCGCCCCGGCGGCGTAGGCCTCGAAGGGGTCCCAGCAGAACTCACCGCCGCCGGAGAGCACGTCGAGGCCCACGTAGGCCCCGGCGGGGGCGGCGGCCGAGCGCACCGAGAACGGGTAGAGGCTCGAGACGTGGGCGGTGGTGCCCCGGGCGTAGCGGAGGTGGAGGCTGGGGCGCATCTACAGTCCCAGGTGGCGGGGTGCCAGGCCAAGGGGCAGGGCGGCGGCCCAGGCCAGGTCCTGGCGGGCGTCGAGGCAGCGCAGCTCCATACCCGCCTCCCGGGCCGCCTGCTCGACCACCAGGGCGTGGTCGTCGAGCTCCTCCAGCGACGAGGCGCACACCCCGACCAGGGCGGCGTAGCTCATCTCGGCGTAACCCGCCACCAGCTCGTCCTCCCGGTCCAGCACGGCCTGGGTGGCCCGGCGATGGCGGGCGTCGACGCGCCGTCCTTTGTCCTGCTTGGTGGCGGCGTCGGAGTCGAGCTTGACCAGGTCCCGCTCGATGCGCCGGCGGGACTGGTGGGCGGGCACGGGGCGGAACACCACCGTCATGGTCCGGATGACCCCGGCGCCGGCCAGGAACGGCTCCAGCCACCCCGGCGCCTGGGCCAGGCGGGGCCAGGCCGCCACCTCATAGGTGCGGTGGAAGGCCCCGTCCACGCGTACATGCCGCCACGACGACTCGAGGGCCACCGGTCCGGCACTGGCCGCTCCCACCAGTCCCAGGCGGTCCACCAGGCGCCCGCCGGCGCCGGTGGGGGTGGCGGCGGCCGGGTCGCAGCGGGTGCGCAGGGCGCGGCGCAGCTCGGCCGCGCCGAGCGGGTCGCCCACCTCCAGGCCGGCGGCGCGCCCGGCGCGCACCAGCGCCTCGGTCGACGACGCCAGCGCCTTGGCCAGGCGGGTCCCGGCGCCGTCGTCGCGCGCCCGCCCCGACAGCCGCTCCCGGGAGACCGTGAGGGTGACCACCACGTCGTGGGCGGTGGCCATGGCGGTGGCACCGGCCAGCAGCTCGTCGTAGCTGGCCCGGGCCTGGGGGCAGGACTGGCCGCCCTCCACGCCGGCCATCCAGGCCCGGTGGGCCTCCAGTCCCGACGGTGCCGCCAGGTCGGACCAGGCCAGGTGGGTGACCGCTCCCCCTTCGACGGCGAAGGCGCTGAGCACCTCCCCCCAGCCCGACAGCAGGCGCTCCTGGTCGCCCCGGGGCTGGACCACGAAGGCCGGGCCGGTGACCCGCAGCGCGGCGGTGAGGGTGTGGCGGCGGGTGTCGCGCACCGCCCCCAGGCGCCGGCGGCCCCGCCACGGAACCTCGACGAGCTCGATGCCCTCCAGGCACGGGGGCAGCGGGGTGGGGCGCCCGGCGTCGTCGGGCAGCAGGGCCACCGGCGCCACCCACCGCCGGCCCCGCCCGAGCCGGGCCAGGCCCCAGGAGGCGGCCACCGCCAGCCACCGCCACGCCGGCTCGCCCCGCAGGCGGGCGAAGCTGGCCGCCGTGCCGGCGGCGGCGGGCAGGGCGGCCACCGCCAGGGGCGCCCCGGCGGAGAGGGCGCCCACGGCGGCGAACAGCCCGGCGCCGAACAGGGCGCACTGCAGCGGGCCCAGGCCCAGGAAGATGCCCGAGGTGTCGGGCGGGTCGAAGCGGTAGAGGCGCCGGTCAGCGTCGGCCACCGTCGCCTCCCTCCGACGCCCGGCCCGGTGGGCGGCGCCGGGCCGGGCCGCCGTCCGCCGGCGGCCGCCGCGCCGACGACCCCGACCGGCCGGGCCCCCGACGGGCGTCCACCAGGGCGGTGGCGGCCCCGCTCCCCCGCCGGGCGGCGCCAACCGCCGCGGTGGCCGCCGCGGCTGCCGCCCCCGCCGGACCTGCGGCCGCCGCCGGACCCGCGGCCGCCGCCGGGCCCGTGGCACCCGCCGCCCCGGCCGGGCCCGGGCTGGCCGCCGGCTGAGAGGCCACGGCGGACAGGCGCGCCCGGCCGGCCGAGGCGTAGTAGGAGGCCGACGCCGTCTGCGGGGCGGCCCGCACCGGCCCTCCCCGCACGCCGGCCGCCACCACCGCCGCCTCGGTGAAGGGCAACAGCTTGGTGACCAGCAGGGGGGAGAAGGCGGCCACCCCGAACGCCGCGCCCGCCGCCAGCAGGATGCCCACTGCCTGGCCCACCGATCCGCCGGCGCCGCCGGCCGCCACCTCGGGGGCGGCCAGGGCGGTGGCCTCGCCGCCCGAGCCCGCGCCCACCGCCGCGGCGGCGGCCACCGCCAGGGCGACGGCGATGACCAGCTTGGAGAGGATCAGCGCCACCAGCAGCTCGGCCAGCTTGCGGCCCGCCCCCCGAAGCGCCGGCCACAGCTGGGCGGCCAGCACGAACGGGGCCAGGGCCACCACGATGTAGATGAGGCTGGCCCGTACCACCAGCTCGGCCACCAACACGATGCCGGCCAGCACCGCCACCAGTGCGAGCACCAAGACCACGAACACGCTCACTCCCCCGCTGACCACCGCCCCCAGGGCTGACACGGTGGCGGTGAAGGCGGCCACGTCGGCCTGGAAGTGACCCAGCAGGGCGTCGGCCAGGGCGTCGGTGACCACGATCAGCGCCTGGGTGAGGCTGACCAGGCCGACCATGGCCACCACGGCCAGGGGCAGCTCGACGGTCATCCGCCGCACCATCCCCGCCCCGTCGCCGGCCAGGACCCCCTGGCAGATGCCCACGAGCACGAAGCCGACGAGGAGGACGGCGGCGATCCCGGCCGTGGTGGCGTAGGGGCCGGAGCCGCGCACGAACCAGTCGGCGCCCACATCGGGGTCGGCGGTGTCGACGAAGAACGAGAACACCCCCCCCACCACCCACCCCCCCCCCACCACCCCCCAGCGGGTGAGCCCGCCCAGCACGGCGTCGAGGCCGGCGCCGGCCACGCCGCCCACCGCCCCGCTCACCTGGTCGACGGCCCAGCCCAGCGGATTGGGCAACGAGGGCGGGTTCACCGCACCGGGCTCCCCACCCGCTCGAAGCCGGCCAGGGCGTCGTCGAAGGGACCGGCCTCCCACGGGCCGTCCTTGGGCCCCACCGCGGGGGTGGGGCCGGGGGTATCGCGCACCGCCTCGGCCAGCCACGCCCGGCCCGACCAGGCCAGGTCGACGCCCACCCGGCGCCTCTCGGCCTGGGGCAGGGCCACCCCGGCGGCGGACAGCACGCTGACCGTCCACACCACCACCCGGGCCCGCTCCGGCCCGTAGTGCTCGACGCGGGTAGCGAGGGGGCGCACCAGCCACCACACCCGCCCGGCGGCGGCCCCCAGGCCCGACCGGGCGGTGCGCAGGGCCGCCACCGTCTCGGCGGCCAGGGGCGGGCCGGCGGCCGGGGTGGCCACGGCCCGCACGGCGGCGTCGATGCCGGCGTCGTCGAGGTAGAGCCAGTCCTGGGACCCGGTGGCCACCGCCACCGCCGCGGCCCGGGCGCCGGCCTCGGTGCGTGCCGGCGCCGGGGCGGCGGCCTCGGCCAGGCCCATCGACCGCGTCGCCCGGCGCTCGGGGCCCGCCGGGCGGGGGCGGGCGGCCACGGCCACCACCACCACCGCCAGCGTGGCCACGACGCCGACGGCCAGGCGGGTCCGGCTCACGCCGAGGCCGCCTGGAACAACATGTTGACCGCGGTGGGGGCGACGCCGGCCAGGATGGCCCCCACCACCCCGCCCACGGCCAGCGCCTTGCCCTTGGAGGCGCTGGCGTAGGAGCCGCCCTCCCGGGCCAGGCCGTAGACGGCGGCGCCCACCAGCAGGGCGCCGAGGCTGCCCCACAGGGCCGCCATCTGGGCCCAGTTCAGAAGCTTCTGGACCAGCTCGGCCCCCGGCATCC
>JBKHXC010000337.1:0-6143 GCA_046566225.1 Acidimicrobiia bacterium | reverse complement strand
CCGCGCCGTCGATGACCAGGGCCAGCCCGGAGACCACCGCCACGCCCGTCTCCGCCAGCTCCCGGCCCAGCTGGCGGGCCACGTCGCGGCCGTAGCCGGTGGCCCGGCGGATCCCCACGATCCCGACCCGAGGGCCCTGGAGGACGGCCAGGTCGCCGAAGGAGAACAGCACGGGCGGCGCCTCGTGGTCGTGGGCCAGCGCCGCCGGGAAGCCCTCGCCGCCCGGCAGGTGCACGGCCACCCCGGCCCGGCGGTGGGCGTCGGCCACCTCGGCCAGCGGCGTGGCGGCCGCGGCCCGGGCCAGCGCCTCGCCCCAGCCGCCGGCCACCACCCGCTGCCAGGCCTCGGCCGGCGACCACGGCCGGCGGGCGCCCCGCCCGCCGTCGGCCGCCGTCGCCGGCCCCCCCTCGCCCCCCGGGCCGGCCAGCACGCGGGCCAGGCGGTCCCAGGTCATGTAGGGCAGGCCGGCCAGGGCCACGGCGTGGGTCCACTCGGGCAGGTGGTCGGCCGGGCGGCTCACGACGCCGCCTCCAGCGCCTCCACCTCGGTCCGCAGCTCCAGGGCGGTGCAGAGGTGCTCCTCGCCCACCTCGTGGGGCCCGCCGTCGAGGTCGGCCACGGTGCGGGCCACCCGCCGGACCCGGTGCAGGCCCCGGGCGCTGAGCGTGCCCGCCCGGAGCCGGTACTCCACGATGCGCCGGGCGGCCGGCGACAGGGGGGCGACCTCGTCGAGGCCGCCGGCCGGGATGTGGGCGTTGGCCCGCACCCCCCGGTAGGCGGCCAGGGCCCGCACGGCGGCCACCCGCTCGGCCACCGCCGCGCTCGACTCCCCCGCCGGCCCGCCCAGCAGCTCGCCAACCTCGGGCTTGGCGACCGGCACCCGCAGGTCGAAGCGGTCGAGCAGGGGGCCCGACAGCCGGCGGGCGTAGCGGGCCCGGGCGGCGTCGCTGCAGCGGCACGACCCGGGTGGGCCGCCCTGGCCGCACGGGCACGGGTTCATGGCCCCCACCAGCAGGAAGCGGGCCGGGAAGGTGACGCTGGCCCGGGCCCGGCACACCCGCACCACGCCCTCCTCCAGGGGCTGGCGCAGCGCGTCGAGCACCGGGGCGGCGAACTCCCCCATCTCGTCGAGGAACAGGACCCCGTTGTGGGCCAGGCTGATCTCGCCCGGGCGCAGCCACGACGAGCCCCCGCCGATGAGCGACACCGGTGAGGCGCCGTGGTGCGGCGCCCGCAGCGGGGGCCGCCGCACCAGCCCCCCGGCCGGCAGCTCCAGGCCCGCCGCCGAGTGGACCCGGGTGGTCTCGAACGCCTCCGCCCGCCCCAGCGGCGGCAGCAGGCCGGCCAGGCGGCGGGCCAGCAGCGTCTTGCCCGCCCCCGGCGGCCCGGTGAGCAGCAGGTGGTGGGCGCCGGCAGCCGCCACCTCCAGGGCGAAGCGGGCCAGGCGCTGGCCGCGGACGTCGGCCAGGTCGGGCTCGGCGGCCGCCGGGGGGTCGGGGGCCGGCGGCGGTGGGGTGGCCCACGGCCCGTCGCCCCGGAGGGCGTCGACCACCTCCCGGAGGCTGGACGCGCCCGACACCCGGTGCCGGCCGACCAGGGCGGCCTCGGCCATGCACGCCGTGGGGACGACCACCGCCGGGCTGGACAGGGCGTCGACCAGGGGGACGATCCCGGGGACCCGGCGCAGCGACCCGTCCAGCCCCAGCTCGCCCAGGAAGGCGGTGGCGCCGACGGCCCCCGGCGCCAGGTCGCCGGCCGCCGCCAGCAGCGCCACGGCGATGGGCAGGTCCAGCCCGGGGCCGCCCTTGCGCACCCCCGTGGGGGCGAGGTTCACGGTCACCCGCTTCAGGGGCCACGTCAGCCCCGAGGTGTGCAGGGCGGCCCGCACCCGGTCGCGCGCCTCGCGGCAGGCGGCGTCGGGCAGGCCCACCACGGTGAAGCAGGGGATGCCGTTGGAGACGTGCACCTCGACGGCCACCGGGCGGCCGTCGACGCCCAGCAGGGTGGCGGAGGGGACGGTGGCGATCACGGGGGCTCCTCGGACTCGGTGGTCGAAGGAGGGCCAGTGCGCCGGCCGCTCGCTGCGTCGCCCGCACACTACCGGGGCGCCGGCGCCGGGGGAAGTGCCAACCTGGCCGATCGGGGAAACAATGGGGGGGCCGTGGTGGTTGCACCCGGAAGCGCCCTCCCCCGCCGGCCGGCGCCTCGCCGGGCCGCCACCCGCCCCGCCCTCGCCCATGAACGCCCTCGCCCGCCTGCTCCCCACCCTCCGCCTGGCCAACCTGGCCCTGTTCGTCGCCGCCAGCGCGGTGGCGCTCGACGCCAGCGTGGCCTCGGCGTTCACCCGCTTCGAGAGCGCGCCGCACTGGTCGAGCGACGACCGGGCCATCGTGGTCGCCGACCGTACCGGCGACCCGGCGTGGCACGAGGCGACCCGCCACGCGGTGGACGCCTGGAACCGGGCGGCGGCGGGGACGGGGGTGCAGCTGACCTGGACGGCGGCGCCCGGCTCCTGCGATCCCGCCCGCGCCGTCGTGGCCTTCTGTCTCGAGCCCGTCGACGTCCTCGACAGCGGGTCCGACCTGGGGCGGGAGGGCGTGGCCCGGGTCAACCTGGGCGACGACCGCCGCCAGCTCCACATCGGGTCCAGCGCGGTGGCGGTCTGCGGCGACTGCCGGCTCGGCCCCGCCCGGCAGCGGGTGGTGGCGACCCACGAGCTGGGGCACGTGCTCGGCCTGCGGCACAGCCCGAGGCCGGGATCGGTGATGTTCCCCACCGGCGGCCCCGACGCGCCCGACGGCCAGGACGTGGAGGAGCTGCGGGCGCTCTACGCCCACGTCGACGGCGCCGACCGCTGCGGGTTCTTCAACGCCCGCCTGGGCCCGATGTGCTTCTAGACCGTCGACCACAACCGTTCCCGGGGCTCTGGTATGGGATCGGGACCCGGGCGGGTCCCGATCCGATACCAGAGCGGGTCAGAAGGCGCCCTCCAGGACCTCGATCCGGCCCCCCAGCACCGACGCCACGTCGAAGCGGATCTCCCGGGGCCGGATGGGCGCCTCGTCGATCCAGCGGGCGGCCAGGCGGCGCATCCGGTCCTGCTTGGCCCGGGTGACCGCCTCGACCGGCGCCCCGAAGGCGTCGGTGGTGCGGGTCTTGACCTCGCAGAACACGAAGCTGCGGCCGCTGCGCACGATCAGGTCCAGCTCGCCCTCCCGGCAGCGCCAGTTGCGGACCACCACCTCGTAGCCGCGGGCCTGGTACCAGGCGGCCACCGCCTCCTCGCCGCCGGCGCCCAGGGCCCGGCGGTGGTCGGCGGCGGTCACCTACCGCCCTGACCGGAAGCCTTCGCCGCGTTTCGCAGCGGCAGGGTCCGTGAGCGGAGCGAACGAATGAGGTCGACGCACTACAGCTCCTTCTCGGGGAGCTCCTCCACGTTCACGTCCTTGAAGGTCACCACCCGCACCGACGAGACGAAGCGGGCGGGGCGGTACATGTCCCACACCCAGGCGTCGCGCAGGTCGATCTCCAGGTAGGTGCGCCCCCCGTCGCCGCGCGCCTCCATCTTGACGTCGTTGGCCAGGTAGAAGCGCCGCTCGGTCTCCATCACGTACCGGAACATGGGCAGCACGGCGCGGTACTCCTGGTACAGCTGCAGCTCGATCTCGGTCTCGTACCGCTCGAGGTCCTCGGCGCTCATCGAGCCGTCACCAACCTGGGGCGCATGCCGTCATCGTACGGCCCGGCCGCCCCCGGCGGCTCCGCCGCCGGCCGCAGCACGATCAGCTCGGCTCACAGGAAGCTGGCGTCGCCCGGCGGCCAGATCCGCACGACGGTGCGGCCGACGACCGAGGACCGGGCGATGGGGCCGAAGACCCGGCTGTCCGAGGAGTTCGGGCGGTTGTCGCCCATCACCCAGAGGTGGCCGGGGGGGACCTCGACGGGGGCGAAGTCCGACGTCACCGTGCCGGGGGCCAGGTAGGGCTCGCGCAGGGGGCGGCCGTCGACGTGCACGATGCCGTCGCGGCCCTCCACCGTCTCGCCCGGGAGGGCGACCACCCGCTTGATGAACTCCTCGGCCGACGGCTGGACGACGCCCACCCCCTCGGCCACCGTGCGCAGGATCCCGCCGATGCCGCCGCCGTCGCCCTCCCCCGACGGGTGGGTGCACGCCTCGGCCGGGCAGTCGAACACCACGATGTCGCCCCGGTTGGGCGAGTGGAGGCGGTACGACAGCTTCGACACCACCACCCGGTCGTTGACGTCGAGCTGGGGCAGCATCGACCCCGACGGGATGTAGAACGCCTGGGCGACGAAGGTCTTGAGCAGGAAGGCGAGCAGGGCGGCGCTCGCCAGCAGGATGGGGATCTCCCGTGCCGTCCGGGCGATCCCCGACCGCCGTGGGGCGACGGCCGCCACGGTGGGGCTCAACGGGCGGTCCGCTTCTCCTTGATCTTGGCCGCCTTCCCCGACCGCTCGCGCAGGTAGTACAGCTTGGCCCGGCGGACGTCGCCGATGCGGGTGACCTCGATCTTGGCCAGCACGGGCGAGTGCACGGGGAAGGTGCGCTCGACGCCGACGCCGAAGCTGGTCTTGCGGACGGTGAACGTCTCCCGCAGCCCGTCCCCCCGGCGGGCGATGACGTCGCCCTGGAAGACCTGCACCCGCTCCCGGTTGCCCTCGACCACCCGGACGTGGACCTTGACGTTGTCGCCCGGCTTGAACGCGGGGACGTCGTCCCGCAGCCTGCTGCGGTCGACCAGATCGGTGGGGTTCATGGCGCGTCACGCTCCTCGTCGGGTGCCCCGGCCGGGCTCGGCGCTCGCTCCGTCGCCGGGGACGGGGAGGCGTCGCGGGGGGACGGGACAGGATACCCGTGCTCGCGCAGCAGGCGCACCTCGTCGGGGGCCAGCCCACCCCGCCGCTCGACCAGGTCGGGCCGGGCGGCCAGGGTGCGGGCCAGCGACGACGCCCGGCGCCAGCGGGCCACCCGGGCGTGGTCCCCCGACCGCAGCACCTCGGGCACGACCCAGCCGCGGAAGTCGGCGGGCCGGGTGTAGTGCGCCTCCTCGAGCAGCCCGTCGCTGAAGCTCTCCGACGCCGCCGACGCCTGGTTGCCCATCACCCCCGGCACGAGGCGGCCGACCGCCTCCACCACGACGAGGGCGGCCGCCTCCCCCCCGGCGAGCACGTAGTCGCCGATGGACAGCTCGCCGTCCACCAGGTGGTCCACCACCCGCTGGTCGACGCCCTCGTACCGCCCGCAGAGCAGCGAGAACCCCTCGCCCGCCGCCAGCTCGCCCGCCATGGCCTGGTCGAAGCGCCGGCCGGTGGGCGCCAGCAGGTAGAGGGGCCGGGGCGGCCCCACCGCCTCCACCGCCCCGAACAGCGGCTCGGGCGCCAGGACCATGCCGGCGCCGCCCCCGAAGGGGGCGTCGTCGACGCTGCGGTGGGGGTCGGTCGCCGCCGAGCGCAGGTCGTGGACCCGCACGTCGAGCAGGCCGGCGGCCCGGGCCCGGCCGATGAGGCTGGCCGACAGGTAGCCGTCCACCAGGGCGGGGAAGATGGTGAAGACGTCGACCCGCACGGGCCGGTCAGCCGTCGAGCAGGCCGGCGGGCGGGTCGACCACCACGCGGCCCGGGACCTGCTCCACCACGAAGCGGAGGGGGACGAGGGAGCCGCCCTCCAGGACCAGCAGGTCGCTGGCCGGGTTGGCCTCGACCGCCACCACCCGGCCGTGGGCGGCGCCGGCGACGTCGACCACCTCCGAGCCCACCAGCTCGTGGACCCACAGGGCGTCGGGGTCGTCCAGGGGCTCGGCGGTCAGCACCGCGCCGCGCAGCGCCTCCGCCCCCCCGTGGTCGCCCACGCCGGCGAAGGCGACGATCCAGCGGCGGTGGTGGGGCGAGGCCCGCAGCACCTCCAGGGGCCCGGCCGGCCCGCCCAGCACGGTCCCGGGCGCCAGCCGCTCGGTGCGGTTGGTGAACAGCTCCACGACCACCTCGCCCCGCAGGCCGTGGGGCTTGACCACCCGGCCCACGTCCAGGCGCCGGTCGGCCGGCCCGGCGTCAGTCGACGATGTCGACGCTGGCCTCCACGCCCTCGCGGGCGCCCGCCGCCCGCACCACGGTGCGGATGGCCTG
>JBKHXC010000336.1:0-4559 GCA_046566225.1 Acidimicrobiia bacterium | reverse complement strand
CGCTCGCCGCCGCCATCCCCGGCGGCGGCAGCTTCGTGTTCGAGGCCACCCGGGCCCTCGACGTCGACGCCGGCACGCCGTGCACCGTGCGCACCGACCGGGGCGAGGTCCGCGCCGGCCACGTCGTGGTGGCGACGCTGTTGCCGTTCCTCGACCGGGGCGGGTTCTTCGCCAAGTGCCACCCGACCCGCTCCTACGCCATGGCCGTTCGCGTGGCCGGCGAGGCCACCCAGGGCATGTACCTCAGCGCCGACGCGCCGACCCGATCGGTGCGGCCACACCACCACGGCGAGGAGACGCTGCTGGTGGTGAGCGGCGAGGGGCACAAGACGGGCCAGGACCCCGACACCACCCGGCGCTACGCCGCCCTGGAGGCGTGGGCCCGTGACCGCTACCCGGTGACGGCGGTCGAGCACCGCTGGTCGGCCCAGGACTACGTGCCCGTCGACTCCGTTCCCTACGTGGGCCGGCTCGCCCGGGGCGCCGAGCACCTGTCGGTCGCCACCGGGTTCAAGAAGTGGGGCATGACCAACGGCACCGCGGCGGCCATGATGATCTCCGACGCCATCGTCGGCCGGGACAACCCGTGGGCGTCGTTCTTCGACGCCAACCGGCTGGAGGTCACCGCGTCGGCACGCGAGTTCGTGAAGGAGAACCTCGACGTCGCCCGGCGCTTCGTGGGCGACCGCGTCTCGTCCCTGGGCGCTCCATCGGTCGACGACCTGGCGCCCGGCGAGGGGGCCGTCGTGCGGGTCGACGGCCGGGCGGTGGCGGCCTATCGCGACGAGGCTGGCGCCGTCCACGGCGTGTCGCCCGTGTGCACGCACATGGCGTGCCACGTGGCGTTCAACACGGCCGAGAAGTCGTGGGACTGCCCATGTCACGGGTCGCGCTTCGACACCCGGGGGTGCGTGCTGTCGGGACCGGCGGTCGAGGACCTGGAGCCGAGGGACGCGCGCCCCGGCGCGTGACGAGGCCGCCTTGGTCAGCCCCCACCGCAGCCGACGACGCCGCGCTCCTGGCCCACGACGCCGACGCACCCCTCCGTCCGGCGTGGGCCGCCCGCCGACGCCGAGCGCCCGCGGTGTGCCGGTGGCGCAGCGCCCGGCGGCCGGTACGATCGTCGCGATGGACGCCGACGCCGTGCGCACCCGCCTGGAGGAGGAGCGGTCCCGCCTCGCCCGGCTACGGGCCGACTTCGTGGACCAGGGCCTGACCTCCGAGTCCGAGAACGACAGCCTGGGCGAGCTGTCGTCGGTGGACCAGCACCAGGCCGACGTGGGCACCGAGACCTTCCACCGGGAGGCCGACCTGTCGATCCTCGAGCAGGTCCAGGCCGAGCTGGCCGAGGTGGAGCACGCCCTCCACCGCCTGGACGACGGGAGCTACGGCACGTGCGAGGCGTGCGGCCGCCCCATCGACGAGGGCCGCCTGGAGGCGGTGCCGGCGGCCCGGTTCTGCCTCGAGGACCAGGCCCGGGCGGAGCGGGAGGTCCGGCTGCCCGGTGGCCGCTCGTAGCAGGGGGCGCCGCGGCCGCGCCGTCGCCGTCGGCGCGGCCGCCGGGCTGGCGGCGGCCGGCGCGGGGGCGGCGTCGGTCCTGCGGGACGAGGGCCGCCGCGTCCACCTGGAGCGCCAGCTCCGGGTCTGGAGGCTGACGGCCCGCCGCTTCCTCCACTACGCCCAGGTCCGGGTCAAGGGCCGGGGCGCCGACGAGGAGGAGCGGGCCCGCCTGGAGGAGCACTTCGCCATCCGCTCGGCCGAGGACGTGGCCAAGGTCCTGGGGGGCATGAAGGGCGCCATCATGAAGGCGGGCCAGATGCTGTCGTTCATCGCCGACGGGCTCCCCCCCGAGGCCAAGGCGGCGCTGGCCACCCTCCAGGCCGACGTCCCGCCCATGGCCCCCAGCCTGGCCGAGGGGGTCATCCGCGAGGAGCTGGGCGACGACCCCGAGCGGCTGTTCCTAAACTTCGAGCTGGTGCCGGTCGCCGCCGCCTCCATCGGCCGGGTGCACCGCGCCGTGCTGCGCGACGGGCGGGTGGTGGCGGTCAAGGTGCAGTACCCGGGGGTCGACCGGGCCATCAAGAGCGACCTCGACAACGCCGAGATGCTCTACGGGCTGTTCGCCCAGTTCGCCCTGAAGAACCTGGAGGTCCGGGCCCTGGTCGACGAGCTGCGGGCACGCATGGCCGAGGAGCTCGACTACCGCCACGAGGCGGCCAGCCAGGCCGAGTTCGCCCGCCTGTACGGGGGCCACCCCTTCATCCGCATCCCCACCGTCGTCCCCGAGTTCAGCAGCCGCCGGGTCCTCACCAGCGAGTGGGTGGACGGCATGCGCTGGGACGAGTTCCTGGAGCGCTCGGACCAGGCGGCCAAGGACCGGGCCGGCGAGGTGATCCTGCGCTTCGCCCAGGGCTCCATCCACCTGCACGGCATGTTCAACGGCGACCCCCACCCCGGGAACTACCGCTTCCACGACGACGGATCGGTCACCTTCTTGGACTTCGGGCTGGTGAAGCGGTGGACGCCGGGGGAGTTCGACCGGCTGGCGCCCCTGCTCGACGCCGTGCTCGACGAGGACCCGGCGGCGCTGGTGCAGCGGTCGGTGGAGGCCCGCTTCCTCCCGCCCGACCACGGGTTCGACCCGGCGTTCGTGTTCGAGTACGTGCGCGGCCCCTACGAGCCGTTCCTGGTGGACCGCTACACCTACACCCGCGACTCCACGGCCAAGGCGCTCCAGACGGTGGTGGACGTGGCCGGCCGCTACGGCGACCTCATCAAGAAGCTGAACATGCCGACGTCCTACGTGATCCTCGACCGGGTGGTGTGGGGCGTCAGCGCCCTGCTCAGCCGGCTGGAGGCCACCAACTGCTGGCGGGGCATCCTGTTCGAGTACCGCAAGGGGGCGCCGCCCGCCACCGAGCTGGGCCGCGTCGAGGCGGAATGGCGGAGCGACTCCGCGGCCCGGCGGTAGCGCGGTACTACCGCAGGTACCTGTCGCCTCCCCGCTACCGGGAGGAGCAGCGGCTCACCCTCACCACCGCCGACGGCGTGCGCCTCAACGCCTGGCGGCTGGCCGGGCCCCCCGACCCCCTGTGCTCGGTCGTGCTGGTCCACGGCTTCGTCAACTCGTCGCGCTCGCCCGGCGTCCACGCCTTCGCCCACCTGCTGGCGGCGCGCTGCGAGGTGGTCGTCCCCGACCTGCGGGGCCACGGCCGCTCCGGCGGCCGGTGCTCGATGGGACGGCACGAGCCCCTGGACGTGGACGCCGCCGTGGGTGCGGCGACGCCCGGCGTCCCCGTGGTCACGGTGGGGACCAGCCTGGGCGGGGCCGCCGTGCTCATGCACGCCGGCACCCACGGCGGGGTGGCCGGCGCGGTGGGGATCAGCGCCCCGGCCCACGGCGAGCTCGACCGGGTGGGCACCCACCGGGTGCGGCGCTGGGTCAGCGGCCGGGGCGGCCGCCTGTTCCTGGCCGCCGTCCTGCGCACCCGGGTGGGCCCCGACTGCGTCTACCTCCCGGAGGCCGCCTCGGTGGTGGCTCGCATCGCCCCCGCGTTCACCGTCGTCGTCCACGACCCCGAGGACTGGTACTTCGGCCCCGAGCACGCCCAGAGCATCCACGACTGGGCGGCCGAGCCCAAGGCGCTGTGGTGGTACCCGGGCGCCGGCCACGGTGGCGACCTGCTCACGCCCGAGCTGGCGGCGCGGCTGCTGGCCGAGCTCGAGGCGCGCCTGGCGCCCCCGCTCAGGGGGGAGGGGCCTCCCGCCTCTTCGCCGCCCACGCGCTGATCAGCAGCGACCGCCAGTAGAGGGCGGCGCCCAGCGACAGCGAGCCGGCGGCGAAGCCGGCCACCGCCAGCCCCGTGCTCCCGGCCACCACCCCTGCCGCCAGCAGCACGAAGCCCACCACCCCGAAGGCGATCGAGACGACGAGGGGCACGGGGGGGCGGGGCCGCTCCGGGGGCGGCCTGCCGCCGTCGCCGTCGCTCACCGCTCCCCGCCGCCGCCGGCGGTCGCCGGCCCGGTCACCCGGCGTGCTCCAGGCCGCGGGCCATGAGGAAGCCCCGGGCCCGCTCGGTGAGCGGGTAGCGCCCGACCAGCTCCCAGAACGCCCGGCCGTGGCCGGGGAAGGTGAGGTGGGCCAGCTCGTGCACGACCACGTAGTCGAGCACCCAGGGCGGCTCGGAGGCGAGCCGGGACGAGATGCGGATGCTGCGGTCGACCGGGGTGCAGGAGCCCCAGCGCCACTCCTGGTTCTCCACCCAGCGGATCGACGCCGGCCGCTCCAGGCCGTGGGCGGCGGCCAGCGCCCGGGCCCGGGCCGGCAGGTCCACCAGCGACGACGCCGTGCGCCGGCGCATGCGGCGGACCATCTCCGCCACGTGGCGCTGCTCGTCGGCGGCGGACATGGTGGCCGGGATCGACACGTGCAGGACGCCGCCCACCTGGCGGGCCTGCACCGTCTTGCGCCGGCGGGGGCTGCGGATGACCTTGACCTCCACGGGCCCGAAGGTAGCGGGGGCCTGTGGGGAGAATCGACTCGGAACCGGAGGTTCCGA
>JBKHXC010000335.1:0-1559 GCA_046566225.1 Acidimicrobiia bacterium | reverse complement strand
GGCCGCAAGTCGTTCGTGGGCCGCTGCGCCACCGGCGACTGGGACGCCGTGGTCATCACCGCCTCCGCCTTCGCCCGCCTCCCCGTCTCCGACGCCACCCGGCGGGCCTTCGTGGCCGAGCGCATCGCCGAGCTGCGCGCCGCCATCGCCGCCTCCGCCGAGGGCCTCAGCGTCAAGCGCCTCGAGGAGCGGGTGGCCCGCCTGGAGCAGAAGCACGAGGAGCTGCTGGCCACCGAGCGCCGCGACGACGGGGCGAGCTTCGAGCACACCGGCATCGACTACCTGTTCGTCGACGAGGCCCACGGCTGGAAAAACCTCCCCTTCTCCAGCCACATCGCCGGCGTGGGTGGCACCGGGTCGCAGAAGGCCGAGGACCTCCAGATGAAGCTCGGCTACCTGCGCTCCCGCTACGGGGAGCGGGTGACCACCTTCGCCACCGCCACCCCCATCGCCAACTCCCTGGCCGAGATGTGGGTCATGCAGACCTACCTGCAGCCCGCCCGCCTGGCCGCCGCCGGCGTGGCCAGCTTCGACGCCTGGGCCGCCGTGTTCGGCCGCACCGTCACCGCCTTGGAGCTGTCCCCCGACGGCGCCTCCTACCGGATCAACACCCGCTTCGCCCGCTTCGCCAACGTGCCCGAGCTGTTGACCATGTTCCGGGCGGTGGCCGACGTGCGCACCGCCGCCCAGCTCTCCCTCGACGTTCCCGCCGTGGCCGGCGGCGCCCCCCACACCGTCGTGGTGGCGGCGTCACCCGAGCTACGGGAGTACGTGGCCGAGCTGGTGGAGCGGGCCCAGGCGGTCCGCCAGCGCCTGGTCGCCCCCCACGAGGACAACATGCTCAAGGTCAGCGGGGACGGCCGCAAGGCCGCCCTCGACCTGCGCCTGGTCGCCCGCCCGCCCGATCCCGACGGCGGCAAGCTGGCGGCGGCCGCCGCCGCCATCGCCGGGCGCTACCACGCCGAGAAGACGGCCATCTACGCCGACCGCACCGGCCAACCCTCCCCCGTCTCGGGCAGCCTCCAGGTGGTGTTCTGCGACCTGGGCACGCCCCATCCCGGCCAGTGGAGCGTCTACGGCCAGCTGCGCGACGAGCTGGTGCGCCGGGGGGTGCCCGACGAGTTGGTTCGCTTCGTGCACGACGCCGGCGACGACCGGGCCAAGGCCGAGCTGTTCGCCGCCTGCCGGGAGGGCCGCGTGGCCGTGCTCGTCGGCTCCACCGAGAAGATGGGCGTCGGGACCAACGTCCAGGCCCGCCTCAGCGCCCTCCACCACCTGGACTGCCCGTGGCGGCCGGCCGACATCGCCCAACGGGAGGGGCGGGCCATCCGCCAGGGCAACCAGAATCCCGAGGTCACCATCGCCCGGTACGTGACCGAGGGGTCGTTCGACGTGTTCTGCTGGCAGACCGTCGAGCGCAAGGCCGCCTTCATCCACCAGGTGATGAGCGGCGAGGTGGCCGGCCGCGAGGTCGACGACATCGGCGACGTCGCCCTCTCCTACGCCGAGGTCAAGGCCCTGGCCAGTGGCGACCCGCTCATCCTGGAGAAGGCCGGCGT
>JBKHXC010000334.1:0-3410 GCA_046566225.1 Acidimicrobiia bacterium | reverse complement strand
TGGCGGCCCGGGACGGGGACGAGGTGCGCGTCTGCGGCTGGGTGGAGGCCGACGGCGGGCTGCGCGACCACACGGGCACGGTGGCCCTGGCCGGCGCCCCGGCCGGCGTCCCGGCCGGCTCGGCCGTGGCGGTGACCGGCACGGTGGCGGCCGGCGCCGACGGAGGCCACCCCCGCCTGGTGGTCGGCGAGGTGGAGGTGGCCGGCCCGGCCCACGGGCCGCTGCCGGTGGGGGACGGGTCGCCCCTCGAGGACCGCCTGGACTGGCGCTGGGTCGACCTGCGCCGGCCCCGGAACCGCCTGGTGTTCGAGGTGCAGACCACGGCCGAGCACGCCATGCGGCAGTGGTGGCGGGAGCACGGCTTCGTGGAGGTCCACTCGCCCAAGGTCCGGGGCTACCCGAACCAGTCGGGCCGGGAGCTGTTCACCGTGCAGTACTTCGACCGGCCCGCCTACCTGGTCCAGTCGCCCCAGTTCTACAAGCAGATGGCCATGGCCGCCGGGTTCGACCGGGTGTTCGAGATCGGTCCCGTCTTCCGGGCCAACCCGCTGCTCACCTCCCGCCACGACACCGAGTTCACCAGCGTGGACGTGGAGGTGTCGTGGATCGACTCCCACGCCGACCTCATGGACCTCGAGGAGCGCTGGCTGCGCCACGTGGTGGCGGCGGTGGCGGCCGACCACGGCGCCGACGTCGAGCGCCACTACGGGCGGGAGGTGCGGGTCCCCGACGTCCCCTTCCCGCGGCTCACCATGGCCGAGGCCCGGGCCATCCTCGCCGCCCACGGCCACCACGGCGAGGCGGCCGAGGGCGACATCGACGCCGAGGGCGAGAAGGTCCTGTGCCGGCACGTGGCGGCCGAGACGGGCGCGGAGCTGGTGTTCGTCACCGACTACCCGGAGGCGGTGCGGCCCTTCTACCACATGCGCACCGAGGAGGGCTCGGGGCTCACCCGCAGCTTCGACCTGTTGTGGAACGGGCTGGAGGTCACCACCGGGGCCCAGCGCGAGCACCGCTACGAGCGCCTGGTCGCCCAGGCCGGGCGGAACCCGGCCCGGGTGGAGGTGATCCGCACCTACCTCGACTTCTTCCGCTTCGGCTGCCCGCCCCACGGCGGGTTCGGCCTGGGCCTCACCCGCATGCTCATGTGCCTGCTGGGGGTGGGCGACGTCCGGGAGGTCACCTACCTGCACCGCGGCCCCGACCGCCTGGCGCCGTGACCGGCGCCGGGAGCCGGTCCCCCGACCAGGCCACCGCCACCGCCACCGGCGCCGCCCCGGGGGTCGAGGCCGAGGCGCCGGCCGCGGCCGGCGGCGG
Source organism: Acidimicrobiia bacterium (assembly GCA_046566225.1). GTDB lineage: Bacteria > Actinomycetota > Acidimicrobiia > Acidimicrobiales > DATLFN01. The sequence continues at coordinate 2,093 of JBKHXC010000334.1, read as the reverse complement.
CGCCGTCATCGTCACCCGGGCCCTCACCAAGGCGTACCGGGGCGGGGTGACCGCCGTCGACGGCCTCGACCTGGCGGTGGAGCGGGGCGAGATCTTCGCCCTGCTGGGCCCCAACGGGGCGGGCAAGACCACCACCGTCGGCATGCTGACCACCCGCGTCCTGCCCACCTCGGGCACCGCCCTGGTCGACGGCATCGACGTGGTGGCCCGCCCGGCGGCGGCCAAGGCGGTGGTCGGCGTCGTGCCCCAGGCCAACACGCTCGACCGCAGCCTCACCGTCCACGAGAACCTGTACTTCCACGGCCGCTACTTCGGCCTCCGGCACCGGGCGGCGGTGGCCGCCGCCGACGAGCTGCTGGAGCGCTTCCGCCTCACCGGCCGGGCCGGGGCCGACGTGGGCACCCTGTCGGGCGGCATGGCCCGGCGCCTCATGCTGGCCCGCGCCCTGCTGGCCCGGCCGGCGGTCGTCTTCCTCGACGAGCCCACCGCCGGCCTCGACCCCCAGAGCCGGCTGGTGCTGTGGGAGATGGTGCAGCAGCTCCACGCCCAGGGCGAGACCATCCTGCTCACCACCCACTACATGGAGGAGGCCGAGCGGCTGGCCCGGCGGGTGGCCATCATGGACCGGGGCCGGCTGCTGGCCCTCGACACCCCGGAGCGCCTGCGGCGCTCGGCCGGCTCGGGGGCGGTGCTGACCCTGCGCACCGAGGGCGACCTGGGACGGCTGGCCGGCCGCCTGCGGGGCCTGCCCGGCGTCACCGCCGCCGAGCCGGCCGGCGGCGGCGTGCGGGTCCACCTGGCCGAGGCCGACGGCGCCGTGGCCCGCGTCGTGGCCGCCGCCGCCTCCGGCGGCTACCCCGTGCAGGGCCTGTCGGTCAGCGAGGCGACGCTGGAGACGGTGTTCCTCGAGCTCACCGGCAAGGAGCTGCGGGAGTGACCACGCCCGCCTCCGTGGCCGCCGCCGGCGCCCGGCGGGGCGACCGCCCCCGGGCGAGCACGTGGGCGGCCATGCGCGGCCTGCTCCTGCGCGACCTCACCGTGCTCGACAAGTCGCTGGGCGAGTTCCTCCACAACACCGTCACCCAGCCGCTGCTGCTGGTGTTCGTGTTCACCTGGCTGTTCCCCACCATCGGCCAGGGCATCGGGGGGGGCGACAGGGCGGGGGCGGCCCGCTTCGCCAGCCTCCTGATGGCCGGCCTGATCGCCCAGGCCATGGCCTTCCAGGGCGTGTTCCGCGTCGCCGTGCCCCTCGCCCGCGAGCTCGACGTCACCCAGGAGATCGAGGGCCGGGTGATGGCGCCCACGTCAGTGGGGGCGATGGCGGCCCAGAAGATCGCCTTCGGCGCCGTGCTGGCCCTCTTCGCCGCCATGGTGGTGTTCCCGGTCGCCGCCTTCCTCCCCGCCACCCCCGTCTACCTGTCCGTCGACTGGCCGGTGCTGCTCACCCTGGTCCCCCTGGCCTGCGTCACCTCGGCCGCCCTGGGCCTCACCATCGGCACCCTGCTCGAGCCGGCGTCGGTGCCGATGCTGTCGGGCACCCTCGCCCTCCCCCTGGCCTTCGGCGGCGCCATCTTCTACACGTGGTCGTCGCTCGACCCCGTCCCGTGGCTCAAGTACCTGGTGCTGGTGAACCCCCTGGTGTACATGAGCGAGGGGATGCGGGCGGCCCTGTCCGTGGGCGTCGACCACATGCCGCTGCCCGCCGTGTACGGGGCCCTGGCCGGCTTCGCCGCCGTGTTCGTGATGCTCGGGGCCCGGGGCTTCCGCCGCCGGGTCCTGTCCTGAGGGCGGGCGGTGCGGGGCATCCGGCGCCTGGCGCTGCTCGTGGCGGCCACCACGGTGGCGTTCGGCTTCGCCGTCGTGCGCTTCGAGAGCGCGGCCGAGGACGGCTGCGCCCAGCGGGCGGGGACGGACCCGGCCTACCGCGTCCAGGTGCGGCCGGTGGCGGGCGGGGCGGTGGCGGGCGGGGGCAGCGGCGGGCCCGGCCCCACCACCTACCGGCTGCGCGTCCTGCGCCACGGGCGCCCGGTGCCCGACGCCCGCGTCTGCATCGCCGCGTCGGTGCGGGGGATGCCGGCCATGGCCGCCGTCGA
>JBKHXC010000333.1:0-7359 GCA_046566225.1 Acidimicrobiia bacterium | reverse complement strand
CCGGCGCAGGGCCCGGGCCACGCCGCGCGCCTCGTCCACGTCGGTGTCGAAGTGGCGGACCACGGGCAGGGGCCCGTCGCCCCGCACCGCCGTGACGTCGGCCACGCCCTCCCCGCCGGGGGGCAGGACGGCGCGGCCCACGGCGACGATCTGGGAGGTGGAGCGGTAGTTGCGGTCCAGCCGCACCACCTCGGCGCCCGGGAAGTGGCGGCCGAAGTCGGTGAGCAGGGTGGGGTCGGCGCCGTTCCACGAGTAGATCGCCTGGTCGGGGTCGCCCACCACGCACAGGTCGCGGCGGTCTCCCAGCCAGCCCTGGAGCAGGCGGAACTGCACCGGGTTGACGTCCTGGAACTCGTCGACGAACAGGTGGCGGAACCGCCAGCGCTGTGCGGCGGCGAACTCCCGGTCGCCCTCCAGGGCCAGTGCGCACAGCATCAGCAGGTCGTCAAAGTCCACCAGGCCCTTGCGCCGCTTGTCGTGCTCGTAGCGCTCGTAGAGGGCCGCCATGGTGGCGGGGGGCAGGGGGGGCCGGCGCCCCGCCGCCTCCACCTCCGCCTCGTAGCGCGACGGGGGGACGAGCCGGGCCTTGGCCCACTCCACCTCGGCGGCCAGGTCGGCCGGCTGCACGGTGGCCCGGGCCCCGGCCCCGGCCCGGGCCCGGGGCAGCAGGGGGGCGAGCAGGCGGGCCTTGCGCTCCAGCAGCACGGGGGGGCGCTCGCCCCGGTCGGCCCACCGCCGGCGCAGCTGGGCGTAGGCGACGGCGTGGAAGGTGCCGGCGGCGATGGGCTCCCGCACGCCCAGGGCGCCCAGGCGGGCCCGCAGCTCGCCCGCCGCCTTGCGGGTGAAGGTGAGGGTGAGGACGCGGGCCGCCTCGGCCTGGCCGGTGGCGACACGGTGGGCGATGCGGCGGGTGAGCACGCGCGTCTTGCCCGACCCGGCCGGCGCCAGGATGCACAGTGGCTGCGCCTCGCACACCACCGCCCGGTGCTGAGCGGGGTCGAGGCCGTCGAGCAACGCCATGCCGGCGACCGTACCGAGGGGGTGTGACAGCGCGGTGGATGGTTGCCGCCGGGCGAGGGGGCGGCCACCCGCCCGCCGACGCGGATCGACCCCAAGTAGCCGCTCCGCTTGCGCTTCGCTGCTCCTCGGGGCCGATCCTGGTCGGATCTCCGCTTCCTGCCGCCCTCCCACCCTTCCGCCTTGCGGCGGTCCGGCGTTCGGGCGACGATTCGGCTTCGATCCTCCTCCAGCCTGGCGATCGCCGGTGGCCGTGGCGAGTGGCCTGGGGCCCCTCCTCCTCGGCGCACCGCTCACGCCGTGCTGAAGTGATCGCAGTGTGGACCCTGGAGGCGCAGTCGTCAAGGGCCTCCGGCGAAATCCTCAGCTCTTCCCCGCACCTTCCCGGCCGGCCCCAGCACCGTCCACACGCCTTCCCCACCCCTTCCCCACGAGGGCCGTCCGGTAGGTTCTCCCGCCGTGCTCCAGGCCTTCGCCAGCGGCCGGCTGTTCGGCGCCGCCTTCGGGTCCGCCCCGCCCTCGGTGCTCGCCCTCCACGGCTGGGGGCGGTCCTCGGCCGACTTCGCCGGGGCCCTCCAGGGCCTCGACGCCGTCGCCCTCGACCTTCCCGGGTTCGGCGCCACCCCCGAGCCGCCCGGCCCCTGGGGGGCGGCCGAGTACGCGGCGGCGGTGGCGCCGGTGCTCGACGAGATGGCGACGCCCGCCGTCGTGGTCGGGCACTCCTTCGGCGGGCGGGTGGCCGTCCACCTGGCGACCGCCCACCCCGAGCGGGTGCGCGCCCTGGTGCTGGCCGGCGTGCCCCTCCTCCGCCGGCCCGGCCCCCGCCCCCGCCCGGCACCGGCCTTCCGGGCCGGCCGCGCCCTGCACCGGCGGGGCCTGGTCTCCGACGCCCGCATGGAGGCCCTGCGCCGGCGCTACGGGTCGGCCGACTACCGGGCCGCCGCCGGCGTCATGCGGGCCGTGCACGTGCGGGCGGTCAACGAGGCCTACGACGACCTGCTGCCCCGGGTGGCGTGCCCGGTGGAGCTGGTGTGGGGCGACGACGACGCCGACGTCCCCCTGGCCGTCGCCGAGGCGGCGAGGGGCCTGCTGCCCGACGCCACCCTCCACGTCGTCCCCGGGGCGGGCCACCACACCCCGCTCACCGCCCCCGGCGCCCTGCGGGAGGCCGTCGTGCGGCGGTTGGCGGCGCCGGCGTGAGCGCCCTCGCCGTGGTGGCCGGCCTGGCGGCCGGCGCCCTGGCCGGAGTGCGCTGGCTGCGGGTGGCCCAGCGCGAGCACTACCTTCCCGGCTCGGCCACCCGCTTCGCCGCCCGGTGGTGGGCGGTGGGCGCCAACCGGGTGCTGGCCGTGGCCGTGCTGGCCGGCGTGGTCCTGTCGGTCCGCTCGCCGCTGTCGGCCGCGGTCGCCGCCGGGGCGGTGGCCGCCGGGCCGTTCGGCCTGTCGCTCCGGGGCCGCACCGCCAAGCTGGCCTGGACCCGCCGGCTGAGGACCCTCGCCGCCGTGTGGGCCATCCTGCACCTGGCGCTGGTGGCGGTCGGCGTGGTCACCGGCGACGGGGCGACGGTGGCGGTGCTGGCCGCCGCCCTCACGCCGGTGCTGGTGGACGCCGCCCTGCTGGTCACCGCCCCCCTGGAGCGCCGGCTGGTCGAGCCCTACGTCAAGGACGCCTCGGCCCGCCTGGCGCGGGCCCGCCCCACCGTGGTGGCCATCACCGGCTCGTACGGCAAGACCACCACCAAGGGCTACGTCGCCCACCTGGTGGGGGGCGCCCGCTCGGTGGTGGCCACGCCGGCCAGCTTCAACAACCGGGCCGGGCTGGCCCGGGCCGTCAACGAGAACCTCACGCCCGGCACCGAGGTCTTCGTGGCCGAGATGGGCACCTACGGCCCCGGCGAGATCGCCGAGCTGTGCCGGTGGTGCCCGCCCGACGTGGCCGTCATCACCGCCATCGGGCCCGTCCACCTGGAGCGCATGGGCAGCGAGGAGCGCATCGCCGCGGCCAAGGCGGAGATCCTGGAGCGGGCCCGGGTGGCGGTGCTCAACGTGGACTCGCCGCACCTGGCCGCCCTGGCCGACGCCCGGGCGGCCGCCGGCCAGCGGGTGGTGCGCTGCTCGGCGGCGTCGCCGGGCGCCGACGTGGCCGTGGTCGACGGGCAGGTGCGGGTGGGCGGCCGGGTGGTGGGCACCGTCGACGGCGGCCATCCCACCAACGTGGCGTGCGCGGTCGCCGCCTCCCTCGAGGTGGGCGTGCCCGACGACGAGGTCGCCTCCCGCCTGGGCGGGCTGCCGACCGCCCGGCACCGCCTGGCCGTGTCCACCACGGCGGCGGGGGCCACGGTCGTGGACGACACCTACAACGCCAACCCGGCGGGGGCCGCCGCCGCCCTGGAGGTCCTGGCCCGCCACGGCTCGGCGGGCCGGCGGCGGGTGGTCGTCACGCCCGGCATGGTCGAGCTCGGGCCCCGCCAGCACGAGGAGAACGCCCGCTTCGCGGCGGCCGCCGCCGCCGTGGCCACCCACCTGGTGGTGGTCGGGCACACCAACCGCAGGGCGCTGCTGGAGGGGGCGGCGGGCGGCGGCGCCCGAGTGGTGCCGGTGGAGACGAGGGACCAGGCTGTGGCCTGGGTACGGGGCCACGTCGGCGAGGGCGACGTCGTCCTGTACGAGAACGACCTGCCCGACCACTACCCCTGACCCTCCCCCCGCCACCGAGGAGCGCCGACCCGTGCCCAAGCCCGCCGTCCTCTTCGGAGGCCCGTCCCCCGAGCACGACGTGAGCGTCCTCACCGGCCTCCAGGCCGCCCGGGCCCTGGGCGACGCCACGTGCGTGTACTGGTCCAAGGACGGGCGCTTCTGGGAGGTCGACGCCGGCCTGGAGGCGCCCGACTTCGCCGACGGCGTTCCCCGCAAGGCCGCCCTCCTGCGCCTCCAGGCGGGCGAGGGGCTGCTCGGCAGGCGCCGGCCGCTGGACCTCTCCGCCGTGGTGAACTGCTGCCACGGCGGCCCCGGGGAGGACGGCAGCGTGCAGGCCGCCCTCGACCTGGCCGGCGTCGCCTACACCGGCCCGGGCGTGGCCGGCGCCGCCCTCGGCATGGACAAGCTGGCCTTCGGCAGCGTGGTGGCCGCCGCCGGCCTCCCCGGCCTGCCCCGCCTGCCGCTGGCCCCGTCGACCACGGTGCCCTGGGACGGGCCGTGCATCGTCAAGCCGCGCTTCGGGGGCAGCTCGATCGGCATCCAGGTCGTGAGGGACGCGGCGACGGCGACGGCCCTGCTCGGGGCCAGCCCCCACCTGCGGGCCGGCGCCGTGGTCGAGCCCTACCGCCCCGACGCCTACGACCTCAACGTGGCCGTGCGCTCCTGGCCCGAGCTGTCGCTGTCGAACATCGAGCGCCCGCTGCGGGCGGGCGGCGGCGACATCCTCGGCTACGGCGACAAGTACCTGGGCGGCGAGGGCATGGCCAGCGCCCCCCGGGAGCTGCCCGCCGCCATCCCCGGCCCGGCGGCCGAGCGGCTGCGGGACATGGCCCGGGCCGTCGCCGCCCTGGTGGGGCTGCGGGGCGTCGCCCGCATCGACTTCCTGGCCGCCGGCGAGGAGGCCGAGGAGCTGTACGTCAACGAGATCAACACCATCCCCGGGTCGCTGGCCCGGTACCTGTGGGTCGACCCCGCCGTGCCCTTCCGCCGCCTGCTCGACGACCTGCTGGAGGAGGCGGTGCGCCGCCCGTCGTTCGCGTGGAGCACGCAGGGCGCCGACGGGACCGCCCTGCGGGCGGCCGGCAGCATCGCCGGCAAGCTGGCGTGAGCCGCCGGGCGTGATCGACGTCGCCCCCGAGCGGTTCCGCCGGCTGGTCGAGGACGCCCTCGACGGGCTGCCCACCGAGCTGGGCCGGCTCATGGAGAACGTCGCCGTGGTGGTGGACGACGCCTCGCCGCCCGGCGGGCTGCTCGGGCTCTACGAGGGCATCCCGCTCACCGAGCGCTACGAGTACGGCGGCTTCGCCCTGCCCGACCGCATCACCGTCTTCCGGCGCGCCATCTGCGCCGCCTGTCACGACGAGCGGGAGGTCGTCGAGCAGGTGCGGGTCACCGTCGTCCACGAGGTGGCCCACCACTTCGGCATCGACGACGAGCGGCTCGACGAGCTGGGCTGGGCCTGACGGGCCGGGCCGGCGGGGCACGGCCGCCCCGGTGAAGCCCGCCGGCCCTGGCCCGGTCGGGGCCCGTGGGGGTGCGCCACCGGTGCTCCCTCCGGCGCCCGCTGTCAAGCCCCTCGGCGGCGACCGCCGTCGTAGGATCGCCCTCGCCGCCGGGGAGAGGAGAGACCGATGCGCTGGACGCTGCCGCCCGACAAGGTGCCGGAGGCGTGGTTCAACGTGGTGCCGCGCCTGCCCACGCCGCTCGACCCCCCGCTGCACCCGGCGACGCGCCAGCCGGTGGGCCCCGACGACCTGGCGCCCCTGTTCCCCATGGCGCTGATCGCCCAGGAGGCGTCGGCCGAGCCGTGGGTCGACGTCCCCGGCCCGGTGCTGGACGTGCTGCGCCTGTGGCGGCCCACCCCCCTGGTGCGGGCCAGGCGCCTGGAGGAGGCGCTCGGGACCCCCGCCCGCATCTACTTCAAGGACGAGTCGGTGTCGCCCGCCGGCTCCCACAAGCCCAACACCGCCGTGGCCCAGGCGTTCTACAACCGGGCCGAGGGCACCACCCGGCTGGCCACCGAGACGGGGGCCGGGCAGTGGGGGAGCGCCCTGGCGTTCGCCGGCGCCCTGTTCGGCCTGGAGACCATGGTGTACATGGTCCGGGCATCGTACGACCAGAAGCCGTACCGGCGGGTGATGATCGAGACCTGGGGCGGCCAGGTCGTCCCCTCGCCCGTCGCCGACCCGGACCACCCCGGGTCGCTGGGGACCGCCATCAGCGACGCGGTGGCCGACGCCGCGTCCCGCGCCGACACCCACTACGCGCTGGGGTCGGTGCTCAACCACGTCCTGCTGCACCAGACCGTCATCGGCCTGGAGGCCAGGGAGCAGCTGGCCCTGGCCGGCGAGGAGCGCCCCGACGTGGTGATCGGCTCGTGCGGGGGCGGCTCGAACCTGGGCGGTCTGGCCCTGCCCTTCGTGGCCGACGAGGGCGTGCGCCTGGTGGCGGTGGAGCCGTCGTCGTGCCCCACGCTCACCGCCGGCCGCTTCGACTACGACTTCGGGGACACGGCGGGCACGACGCCGCTGCTGGCCATGTACACCCTGGGCCACGACTTCGTTCCGCCGTCGATCCACGCCGGGGGGCTGCGCTACCACGGCGACGCCCCGATCATCTCCAACCTGGTCCGCAGCGGGCGCATGGAGGCGGTCGCCTACCCGCAGTCGAAGGTGTTCGAGGCGGCCGTGCTGTTCGCCCGCACCCAGGGCACCATCGCCGCCCCCGAGACCGGCCACGCCATCCGGGCCGTGGTCGACGAGGCCTTGGCGGCCAAGGAGGAGGGCGTCGAGCGGGTCATCCTCTTCGGCTACTCCGGCCACGGGCTGCTCGACCTGTCGGCCTACGACGACCACCTCCACGACCGGCTCGACGGCTAGGCGCGCTCGCGGTGCCCCACTTCGCCCTCACCGCCGTCGGCGCCGACCGGCCCGGCATCGTGGCCGCCGTGACCGGCGCGCTGGTGGACTCCGGTTGCAACCTGGAGGACTCGTCCATGACCATCCTCCGCGGCCAGTTCGCCATCATGCTGGTGGTGGCCGGCCCCGAGGGGCTCGACGCCGCCACGTTGGAGCGGGCGCTGTCCGGCCCCGCCGCCGAGCTCGACCTGGTCGTGCACGTTCGCCCGGTGAGCGACGACGTGCCGGCGCCGCCCGAGGGGGAGCCGTGGTCGGTGGCGGTCTACGGCGCCGACCGGCCCGGCATCGTCCACCGGTTCACCTCCCTCCTCGCCGGCGAGGGTGTGAACGTGGTGGACCTGACCACCCGGGTGATCGGCGAGCCTTCCCGCCCGGTCTACGCCATGATCCTCGAGGTCGCCCTGCCGCCCGGGGTGGACGGGGACCAGCTGACCGGCCGGCTGATGGCGCTGGCCGGCGAGCTCGGCGTGGAGTGCAGCGCCCACCCCTCGGAGGCCGACATCCTGTGAGGAGAATCGACTCGGAACCAGAGGTTCCGAGCCGAGCCGGCGGTGCTCCGGCCGGGCGGCGAAGCCGCCGGCCTCCGCCCTGTCCTCCCGGCCGGCAGCCGGGGGGGCCGCCTTCGGCGGCACGGAGCGGCCGCCGGCGATCCTCATCGTTCGCCGGCCGCCCCGCCAGGGGCGATGGGGGGTCTGTGAGGAGAATCGACTCGGAACCAGAGGTTCCGA
>JBKHXC010000332.1:0-2355 GCA_046566225.1 Acidimicrobiia bacterium | reverse complement strand
GCACGTTCACCCAGACCCAGCGGATGCTGCAATGGCGGGAGAGGGCGCTCGACCCGGAAGGCGACTGCCGCTCCGAGCTGTGGTTCTTCCACCACCTGGGGCGGATCATCCGCGACAAGCTGGCCGGCTCCACCGACGAGCGGGACCGCCCGGTGCTCGACCTCACGTGGGCCTACCCGACCCACGGTGACCGCCGGGAGCCGTCGGCCGACGCCGTGCTGCGCGAGATCAACGGCCACGACCTGACCACCGGCGAGCTCCTCGACACCTTCACCCGGATGCGGGCCGACGGCACCACCGCCGGCGGCTGCTGGATCTACACCGGCGTGTACGCCGGCGGCGTCACCCAGGCGGCACGCCGCCCGCCGCCCACCGGCCAGGGCCACGTGGCCGCCGAGTGGGGCCGGGCCTGGCCGCTCAACCGTCGCATCCTCTACAACCGGGCCTCGGCCGACCCCGACGGGCGGCCGTGGAGCGAGCGCAAGGCCTACGTGTGGTGGGACGCCGGCAGGGGCGAGTGGACGGGGCACGACGTCCCCGACTTCGAGCGCACCAAGCCACCGGGCTACCAACCGCCCCCGGGCGCCGTCGCCGAGGACGCCCTCGCCGGCACCGACCCGGTCGTCATGCAGGCCGACGGGAAGGGGTGGCTCTACGTGCCCGCCGGGCTGGTCGACGGGCCGTTGCCGGCCCACTACGAGCCGGCCGAGTCACCGGTGGCCAACGCGCTCTACGCCCAGCAGGCCAACCCGTGCCGGCAGGTCTTCCCCCACGGGGCGAACCCCATGCAGCCCGGCCCCCACGCCGCCGGCAACGACGTGTTCCCCTTCGTGTTCACCACCAGCCGGCTCACCGAGCACCACACCGCCGGGGGCATGAGCCGCTACGTCCCCTCCCTCTCCGAGCTCCAGCCCGAGCTGTTCGTCGAGGTGTCGCCCCGGCTCGCCGCCGAACGGGGCCTGCGCCACTTGGACTGGGCCCACGTGGTGACCGCCCGCTCGGCGCTCGAGGCCCGGGTGCTGGTCACCGACCGGCTGGCCCCCCTGCGCGTCGGCGACCGGGTCGTCCACCAGGTGTGCATCCCCTACCACTGGGGCCGGGGCGGGGGGCTCACCACCGGGGACGCGGCCAACGACCTGTTCGGGATCACCCTCGACCCCAACGTCCACATCCAGGAGTCCAAGGTCGGGGCCTGCGACCTCCGCCCCGGCCGGCGCCCCACGGGAGAGGCGCTCGTGGCCTACGTCGAGGGCTACCGGCGCCGGGCCGGCATCACCACCGAGCCGGGGGGCCGGCCGGCCCGGTGACGCCTGCCCCCGACCGCTCCCGGGCGCCGCACGACCCGGCCGCCGCCGCCGGCCACCGGTCCCCGCCGCCCCGGGTGGGGTTCTTCACCGACACCTCCGTCTGCATCGGGTGCAAGGCGTGCGAGGTGGCGTGCAAGGAATGGAACCTCCTGCCCGGCGACGGCGCCGGGCTGCTGGGCATGTCCTACGACAACACCGGGACGCTGGGCGCCGGCACCTGGCGGCACGTGGCCTTCGTGGAGCAGCCCGGCGGTGCCCGGTGCCCCCCGCCGGCGGGGTCGGCCGGCGACGGCGGCCCGGTGGGCCTGCGGTGGCTGATGATGTCCGACGTCTGCAAGCACTGCACCCGTGCCGCCTGCCTCGACGTGTGCCTGACGGGCTCGCTGTTCCGCACCGAGTTCGGCACCGTCGTGGTGCAGGAGGACGTGTGCAACGGCTGCGGCTACTGCATCCCGGCCTGCCCCTACGGCGTCATCGACCAGCGCCGGGGCGACGGGCGGGCCTGGAAGTGCACGCTGTGCTACGACCGGCTGAAGGGCGGGCTCGAGCCGGCCTGCGCCAAGGCGTGCCCCACCGACTCCATCCAGTTCGGCCCGCTCGACGAGCTCCGGGCGCGGGCCGGCCGCCGGCTGGAGGACCTTCGGGGGGCCGGCATCGCCTCGGCCCGGCTGTACGGCGACGACCCCGACGACGGCGTGGGCGGCGGCGGCTGCTTCTTCCTGCTCCTCGACCAGCCCGAGGTGTACGGCCTGCCCCCCGACCCGGTGGTGACCACCGCCGACCTGGCGGCCATGTGGAGGCGGGGGGCGATGGCGGCGCTGACCCTGGCGGCGGCGGCGCTCGCCGCCTTCGCCGGCGGCCGGCGATGAGCGGCCCCGGCGCCGGAACCGGAGCCGGCCGGGGGGAGAGGGCCGGCCGGCCCGGCGGCGAGCAGGCCATGGTGCCCGAGGCCGAGCCGCGCTCGTACTACGGGCGGCCGGTGATCAAGAAGCCGGTCTGGAAGTGGGACGTCCCCGCCTACTTCGTGAGCGGCGGGCTCATGGCCGGC
>JBKHXC010000331.1:0-1809 GCA_046566225.1 Acidimicrobiia bacterium | reverse complement strand
CGCTGCTACGGCGCAGGGTCTGGCGGATCCACTCCTGCTGGCTCATCCCCTCGGCCTCGGCCTGCTCGGCGAGGCGGGCCACCACGTCGGCGTCGAGGTTCTTCACGTTGATGTCCACGCCGCTCATGGTACCACGCTGGTATAACAGCTGGTACCAGACCGGCACCTCCTATCCGTGCTCCGCGGCGGCGGTTCGCGTGAGGGCGTCGTGGAACCGGTTCAGGAGCACCGTCCTGCCCACACCGCGCAAGCCGACCGGCATCAAGCTCTTCCCGGGCCGGCCTGATGCCAACCGACCTTGCCGCCCCTCACGCGTGGAACGCCTGAGGGGCGTCAGGGCCCTGATCCCCAGCCCCCGCCGCCCGGCGTGAGCATCCGGAGCACGTCGCCCGCCTCCATCCGGATCGTGCACTTGTCCCGGAGGCGCTCGGCCCGGCTCTCGTCGCCACCGGGCAGCAGCCAGTTCTCTCCCGGCGCCCCAGGCTCGCCACCGGCCAGGCTCCAAGGCCGCGACACCCGCCGCTCGGTGATGAGCGACACCGTGACGTCCTCCAGCATCAGCAGGTCGCGCTCGATGCCCTCCCCGCCCGGGCACAGCCCCGCCCCGCCGCTCCCCTCGCGCAGCCGGTACCGCAGCACGCGCATCGGATAGTGCCGCTCCAGGGCCTCGATCGGGGTGTTTTTGGTGTTGGTCATGGCCGTGTGGACGCCGCTCATGCCCGGCCGGCCGGGCCGGCCGCCCTGGCCCCCGGCCACCGTCTCGTAGTACACCCACCCCCGGCCGCCCAGCAGCACGTTGTTCATGGTCCCCTGCCCGGCGGCGCCCACCCGGTCGGGCACGGCCCGGGCCAGGGCGCCCAGGCACACGTCGGCCACCCGCTGGCTCACCTCCTCGTTGCCGGCGCCGACGGCCGCCGGCGGCACGGCGCTCACGATGGTGCCCGGCGGCACGACCAGCCGCACGGGGCGCAGGGCGCCACCGTTGGCGGGGATGGTGGGGTCGGTGACCGACCGGATGGCGAACGCCACCGCGCTGGCGGTGACGGCCTCCACGGCGTTGACGTTGCCCGGGCGCTGGGGGTCGGTGCCGGTGAAGTAGAACGTCGCCGTGTCGCCCCGCACCGTGAGCTCGACGGTGATGCGGGCCGGCGCCCGCTGGTCGGCGCCGGGGCCGCAGGAGTCGACCACGTCGTCGAACCGCCACGACCCGTCCGGCATGGCGGCCAGCGCCGCCCGCATGCGCCGCTCGCCGTAGTCGACGACCTCGTCCAGAGGCTCGCCGGCCAGCTCGGCCAGCCGCTCCACGCCCACCCGGTTGGCGCCCAGCTGGGCGTCGAGGTCGCCCCGGCGCTCGTCGGGCGTGCGGGAGTTGGCGACCAGCAGGGCCGCCACCTCGTCGCCGTACCGGACAGGCGGGATGCGCAGGCCCTCCTGGGCGATCTCGCGGGCGTCGGGGGACATGGACCCGGGCGCCATGCCGCCGACGTCGGCGTGATGGGCCCGGTTGGCGGCCCACCCCACCAGCCGCCCGCCGACGTGGCAGGGGGCGACGAGGGTGACGTCGTTGAGGTGGGTCCCCCCGGCGAAGGGGTCGTTCAGGATCACCTGCTCGCCGGGCGCCACCTCGACGGCCAGGGCGGCCCGCACCGACGCCGGCATCGACCCCAGGTGCACGGGGATGTGCTCGGCCTGGACCAGCAGCTCGCCGTCGGGGGTGAACAGGGCGGCCGAGCAGTCCGCCCGCTCCTTGATGTTGGGGCTGAACGCCGCCCGCCGAAGCACGGCCCCCATCTCCTCGGCCACGCCGGT
>JBKHXC010000330.1:0-7812 GCA_046566225.1 Acidimicrobiia bacterium | reverse complement strand
TCGCCCCGGCCGCCGCCGCCCAGCGGGCCGAGCGGGCGCGGGCGGTCAAGGCGGCGGGCGCCGCCCACCTGGTGCTGTCCACCGACCGGGACTGGGTGCTCGACGTGGTCCGCTTCGTGGCCGCCCGGCGGCGCCGGCGATGACCTTCCTCGCCCCCGGCCGGCTGGGGCTGCTGGCGGTGGTGGCCGCCCTGGCCGCCGCCTACGTCGTGCTCCAGCGTCGCCGCCGGGCCTACGCCGTGCGCTTCACCAACCTGGACCTGCTGGCGTCGGTGGCGCCCCGGCGCCCGGGCTGGCGCCGCCACGTCCCCGCCGCCGCCATGGCGGTCGCCCTGGCCGCCCTGGTCGTGGGCCTCGCCCGCCCCGCCCGCGACGTGCGCGTGCCGAAGGAGGCGGCCACCGTCATGCTGGTGGTGGACGTGTCGGCGTCGATGAACGCCACCGACGTGGCCCCCACCCGCCTGGACGCGGCCCGGGAGGCCGCCCTGTCGTTCGTCGAGGACCTGCCCGACCGCCTCCGCCTCGGGCTGGTGGCGTTCGACCGCAGCACCCGGGTGATCGCCCCGCCGACGACCGACCACGCCCTGGTCGAGGCGGGCATCCAGGGCCTCTACGTCGGTCCCGGGACGGCGGCGGGCGACGCCATCTTCGTCGCCCTGGAGGCCATCATCAACGCCGGCGGCGCCGGCCAAACCGACGGGGAGAAGACGGCGGCCATCGTCCTGCTCTCCGACGGCGCCACCACCGTCGGCGCTCCGGTGGAGCAGGCCGCCCAGGCGGCCGTCGAGCAGGGGGTGCCCGTCACCACCATCGCCTTCGGCACCCCCGAGGGGACGGTCGACATCGCCGGCCGGGTGATCCCCGTCCCCTCCGACCCGGTGGCCATGACCGACCTGGCCGAGACGACGGGCGGCGCCTTCTTCGAGGCGGCCTCGGGCGAGGAGCTCAGGGGCGTCTACGACGACATCGGCAGCCGGGTCGGCTACACCACCGAGCAGCGGGAGGTCGGGTTGACGTTCGTGGGCATCGCCGTGGTGCTGCTCGTCGCCGCCCTGGCCGGCGCCCTGGTGTGGACCGGCCGGATGCTCTGATCGCCTCCGGCGCGAGTCGTGTGCCGGGTGGTGGCGCACGACTCGCGCACCAACGCGTATCAGGCGGGCGCCCGGGTGCTCTTGTCGGTGCCGAACGGGGGGCCGGCAGGCCCGGGGGGCGGGGCCTGCGACGGCGGGGACGGGATCGGCATGCCGATCCCGGCCCTCGTCGTGGCGCCGGGGCCCCCGGGCGAGCGGGCGCCCCGGGCAACGCGGTTGAGATTTCAAGCATTCCTGTACCATGGCCCGTGGCCGAGCCGGGGCGGTTGAGCGACGAGGAGCAGCGCACCTGGCGCGCCTTCCCGGCCGCCACCCGGCGGGTCTTCGCCGAGCTGGACCGCGAGCTCCAGCGCGACGCGGGGATGCCCCACGCCTACCACGTGGTCCTCGTGGCGCTGTCCGAGGCGCCGGGGCGGGCGCTGCGCATGACCGAGCTGGCCCGCGCCTGCGGCTCCTCCCGCAGCCGCCTGTCGCACGCCGTGGACCGCCTGGAGGAGAGCGGGTGGGCCCGCCGGGCGCCGTCGGCCAGCGACGGCCGGGGGGCGCTGGCCACCCTCACCGACGACGGGGCGGCGGTGCTGGCGGCAGCGGCCCCCGGCCGCGTCGAGGGCGTGCGCCGCCACCTGTTCGACCGCCTCAGCCCCGCCCGGGTCGGCCGGCTGCGGGCGGTCAGCGAGGCCATCCCGGGCGGGGGGCCATGACCACGGCGGAGAGGCGGGCAGGCGACGCCGGCGGCGGGGGGCGCACGCTCCAGGAGTCGCTGGCCCGGCGCCCCCGCCGGCGGCGCGGCCCGGTGGACGACCACATCCTCGACGACCGGGCCGCGCTGTTCCGGGAGCTGGAGTCGAGCCGGCGCTTCCACCGGGACCGGGTGATCGGGCGCGTCTTCCACCCGGGCGCCGTCTCGTTCCGGGAGAACGTCAGGAACAACAGCCTCCACATCATCATCGAGGGGAACCGGGTGTCGGCCCACGTCGACCGGGTCTCCCCCCTCGACCCCCGGCCCGAGCGCCGCTCCCGCTACGCCCTGGGCCGGGTGGCGCTGCACAACCTGTCGGGCATGGCCGCCGACCTCGTGCGGGTGGTGCGGGGCCGCCAGGGCGACCACCGCTGCGAGCTGGACTGCGAGTGGGCGCCGGCCCACGGCCCGTCCGACGGGCCGGAGGCGCCCATGCTCGACCCCGAGGACAGCCCGTGGAGCGTCCACGCCGAGGCCCGGGTGGCCGGCGTCCTCGACGACGAGCGGATGGCCGGCGCCCTGGCGGCGGTGACGGGCGACGGCGGGGTGCTCAGCGTCGTCCACTGCGCCGACGCCGCCGCCGTCGACGCCGCCCGCGAGCAGCTCCAGGCGCTGGCCGTGCCCCTCGCCCCCCCGCCGCTGCGGGTGGTGCTGGCCCACGGCCCGGGCGGCGACGTGGTCATGGCCAACGTGAACCACGCGGCGGCCGACGGCCCCGGCGCCCTCCAGGTCCTGGAGGCGGTGGCCGGCGCCTACGCCGGCCGGCCGGGCACGCCGGCGCTGGACTTCCTGGCCACCCACGACGTGCCCGTGCGGCCGTCGGTCACCCACCCCAAGGCGCTGGCCTACCGCTACCGGACCCGGCTGGAGCGGGTGCGCGACGCCCTGGCCAGGCCGGTGCTGCCGTGCCCGGACGGGTCCAGCGGCGCCACCGGCCACGGCTGCCTGCGGGTCGCCGTCGAGGCCCCCGACGCCGCCTCCCTCGCCACCCTGGGCGACCGCGACCGGGACAACGACGTGCTCGTGGCCGCCCTCCACCGGGCCGTGGCCGTGTGGAACGCCGACCACGGCCGCTCCGGGGGCCGCATCTGCGTCCTCGTACCGGTGGACCTCCGCACCCGCCCGTGGCCTCCCGAGGTGGTGGGCAACCTCTCGGTCACCGCCCGCATCGCCACCGACCCCGGCGACCGGGCCACGCCGACGGAGGCCCTGCGGGCGGTGGTCGCCCAGACCACCCGCAACATCCGCACCCGCACCGGCACGGCCCTCATCGACGCCCTCGACCGCCACGGCCTGCTCCCGCTGTGGGCCCGGCAGTCGGTGATCGTGCTCCAGCCGCTCACCGCCAACCGGCGCCTGGACAGCGCCGTGCTGGCCTACGTCGGCCGCCTCGACGACCCGCCGTCGTTCGGGCCCGGGGCGGGCGAGACCACCGAGGTGTGGGTGTCGGCGCCCGCCCGCACCCCACACGGGCTCTCGGTGGGCGGGGCGGTGGTGGACGGCCGCCTCCATCTCATGTTCCGCTACCCCCGCCGCCTCTTCGACGAGGCCGCCGCCCGCCGCTTCGCCCAGGCCTACGTCGCCCAGCTCCGCCTGGTCGCCACCGCCCCCCTGCCCCGGGACTGACGGCGGCCCGCCCGCCGCCGCCCCGGGTCAGCGCAGCGAGCGCCGGACGGCGCCGCCCACCAGGTCGGCGGCGAAGGTGAGCAGGACGAGGGCGAGGAGGGTGGCCGCCGCGCCGCGGTAGTCGAAGGCGCTGAGCTGGGCGCTGAGCAGCCGGCCCAGCCCGCCGGCGCCCACCAGCCCCACCACCACCGTCTCGCGCAGCGTGACCTCCCACCGGTACACGGCGTAGGCCACGAAGCGGGGGAGGGCGGCGGGAAGGGTGGCGTAGAGCAGGACGGCGCCCGGGGAGGCGCCGGCGGCGGCGAGCACGCGGCCGGGGCGGTCGTCGAGGTTCTCCACCACCTCGGCCATCAGCCGGCCCAGGATCCCGAAGTTGTAGGCGGCCAGCGCCAGCGCCCCGGGGAGGGGCCCCGGGAAGAGGACGAACAGGAACAGCAGGGCCCACACCGGCGGGGGGACGGCGCGGCAGAACAGCAGGGCGGCCCGAGCGGCCACGGCGCCGGCGCGGGCCCCCGGGTGGGGCGACCGGCCGGCGGCCACCACGGCGACCACGGCCCCGGCCACGGCGGCGACGGCGGTCGCCACCACGGCCATCTCCACCGTCTCCAACGACAGGCGGGCCAGGGTGGCGATGGAGGACCGGCCGAGGTCGGGCGGCCACGACGACGCCGCCACGTCGGCCAGCAGCCGCCGGGCCCGCTCGGCCCACAGGGTGGCCACGTCGGGGCCCAGGTGCCAGGTGGCGGCGACCACCAGGGCGGCGGCGACGGCCACCGAGCCCGACAGGAAGCGGCCACGCCGGGGCCGTCCCGCCTCCCACGCCGGCGCGGCGGCGGCGGGGGCGGGGGCGGCGGAGCGCAGGCGGCGGCGCAGCGCCGTGCTCCACCAGTCGGCCAGCCCGCTGACCAGGACCAGGGCGTAGACGAGGGTCCACATCTCGCCGTAGCGCAGCGACTGGAAGCTCAGCGCCAGCTCGAACCCGAGACCGCCGGCGCCGACGATCCCCAGGATGGCGGCCGCCCGGATGGAGCACTCGAAGCGGTAGAAGGCGTAGGAGACCATGTCGGGCAGCGCCTGGGGGAGCAGGGTGTAGGCGAGGGCCTTGAGCCGGCCCACGCCCGACGCCCGCACGGTGGCGTAGGCCCGGCCGGGCGCCTCGTCGAGCAGCTCGCCGTAGACCTTGGCGGTCACGGCGCCGTAGGGCACGGCGATGGCGAGGACGCCGACCAGGGGGTCGAGGCCCAGCACCCGCACCAGGAACAGCGCCCACACCGCCTCGTGCACGCCCCGGGGCAGGCTCAGCGCCCCCCGGGCCGCCAGCCACCCGCCGGCCCGCCGCCGCCCCGGGCGGTCGCCGGCCCCCGACCGTCCCCGCCACCAGGTCTCCGACGACACGACCCCGACGACGAGCCCGGCGGTGACGCTCAGGGCGGTGCCCAGGACGGCGTAGGAGAGGGTGGTCAGGGTGGCGTCCCAGGCGACGCCGAGGAACTGGGCGCTCAGCTCGGGGCGCACGGCGGCGGCCAGGAAGCGGCGCACCAGCACCCAGCCGCCGGCGTTGACCAGGCCCTCGCCGGCAACCAGCACCCGGACGGTCGACCACGCCACCGCGGCCACGACCGCCGCCGTCCACACCCGCCGGGCGGTGCGCCGGTCCCGGGTGGGGGCCGGGACCGGACCGTGACCGTGCCGGTGGCCGGCCGGGCCCGCCGGAGCCAGGCCCTCGTGCTCGAGCAGGCCGGGGTCGGCGGTGGCGAGGGGCGGCGTCAACGCCGGCGCTGCCCCTCGAGGCGGTACAGGGCCTCCACCATGGGGGCTGCCACCCGGCCGGCGGGCTCGTCGAACGCCACCCGGCCGGCCCGCAGGCCCACCACCCGGTCGAAGTGGCTGAGGGCGTACTCGAAGGCGTGGACGCTCACCACCAGGGTGCGGCCCCCCTCGCCGCCCAGGTCCCGGAGCAGGTCCATGACCTCCGCGCCGCGCGCCGGGTCGAGGCTGGCGATGGGCTCGTCGGCCAGGATGGCGGCCGGGTCCTGCACGAGGACCCGGGCCAGGGCCACCCGCTGCTGCTGGCCGCCCGAGAGCCGGTCGGTGCGCTCGTGGAGCTTGTCGGCCGCGCCGACGCGGGCCAGCGCCGCCTCGGCGGCGGCCGCCTCGCCGGGCGACACCAGCGACCACGCCGCCCGGGCCAGCGACCAGCGGGCCAGCCGGCCGGCGTTGACGTTGTGCACCACCCGCAGGGGCCCCACCAGGTCGAACTGCTGGGGGACGGTGCCGATGCGGCGCTGCACGGCCCGCCGGCGGGCCGGCCGCAGGGCGGCCAGGTCGTGGCCCAGCGCCCGCACCGCCCCCGAGGTGGGCGCCACCGTGCCGTTCAGCAGCGCCAGCAGGGTGGTCTTGCCGGCGCCGCTGGGCCCGACCAGGGCGACGCGCTCGCCCGGCCCGACGTCGAGGTCCACGCCGGCCAGCGCCTCCACCGCCCCGAACCGCACGCCGGCGCCCCGCAGGGAGAACACCGGCTCGGCCCCGTGGGGCCCGGCGGCCGCCGTCACCCGATGAGCCCCAGGCTCCGGCCGACGTCCTCGATCCGGCGGTAGTCGGCGTCGTGGGCCTCCACGAACGCCTCGGTCCCGAACAGGTCGAGGACCGCCCTGTCCCGCGGATCGGCCCGGTCGAGGGACACGAAGGCCCGGGTGACCTTCTCCACCAAGCCGGCGCCGTGGCGCCGGACGGCGCCCGGGCCCAGCACCCAGTGGTAGTCGTGGTAGGTGGGGGTGCGGAAGATCTCCTTCACCCTGGCCCGGTCGACGGTGCCGTCCTCCAGGCGCGCCCTCCAGACCTGCTCGTTGACCGCCCCGGCCTCGTAGGTGCCCGCCTCGACCAGGGCGATGGTCCGGTCGTGGGAGCCCGAGAACCCGGGCGGGCCGGCGAAGTCGGCGGGCGCCACCCCGGCCTGGCCCAGGAACCACTGCGGCATCAGCCGCCCCGACGTCGACGACTCGCTGCCGAAGGTGAAGCGCCGGCCGGCGAGGGCCGACAGACCGGCCACGTCGTCGACGGGGCCCAGCCCGCTGGCGGTGCTGGCGATGAAGACGCTGCGGAACCGGGCGTCGATGTCGCGCTGGGCGACGGCCCGGGCCCCCTCGGCCTGCAGGCGGGCCTGCACGCCGGTGAGCCCGCCGAACCACACCAGGTCCAGATCGCCGGCGGCGAACAGGCTCACCGACGCCGTGTAGTCCGTGACCGGCTGGTAGCGGACGGGCACGCCCAGGGCCCGCTCCAGGTGGTCGGCCACCGCGCCATGGAGGCGCTGCAGGCGCTCGGGGTCCTGGTCGGGGATGGCGCTGATGACGAGCGGCCGGGCGGCGCCCTGGCTCTGCCCGCCGCCGCAGCCGGCGCCGGCCACCGCGGCCAGGGCGGCCAGGGCGGCGGCCAGGCGCGCCCGGCCCCCGACGGGTCGGGTGTCGCGGTCGTGCATTCGGGTTGCCTTCCTCTCGGGGTGCCGAGGCGGCCGACGGGCGGTGGCGCGCCGGCGGTCGTGGGGAAGGCGGCTCGAAGGGGGGGACGGCCCGGCGCCGGCGGCGCCGGGGGCGTCGCCTAGGGCGTCAGCCGGCCGCCCGCGGCCTCGGGCCGCCGGCGGGGGGTCGCTCGCCCGACCGGGCGAGGACGGCGGTCAGCTCAGCGGTGGGCCATGCCTGACGTCTCCTCTCGCTCGGGGGCCGGAGCGGCCAGCATGGCACACCGGCCGGCGCACCAGGGCTGTCCCGAGTAAATAGGTCACCGAAACGGTGACCTATTTACTCGGGAGTGGGGTCGGCGGGGGGCAGGAGCCACGTCACCAGGGCCTCGACGGCGGCGCCCACCGGCGGCGGGGCGGCCCCCACGCCGGCCCCTGCCCGGTCGGCGGCGGCGACGGCCGTGGAGTGGGGGATCACCGCCGCCAGCGGGGTCGAGTGGGCGGCGGCCGCCCCTGCGAAGGAGGCTGCGTCGCCGGGCTGGGCCTGGTTGCCCACCAGGGCGACCACCTCCACGCCGGCCGCCCGGGCCCGGGCGACCAGGGCGCCGGCCGTCACCAGCGACTTCCGGGTCGGGTCGGCCACCACCAGCAGGGCGTCCACGGCGGCCAGGGTCCCCTCGGCCCGGTCGACGTGGCCCAGGCCGGCCTCCATGTCGAGCACGGCCACGTCGAACGCCTCGGCCAGGGCGCTGGCGAGCAGGCCCCGCGCCGACGCGTGGCCCGGGCACCCGCAGCCGCCGGCCTCCTCGCCGCGGCGGAGGGCGTGGAGCAGGGTCACGCCGCCCGGCGCCGCCACGCCGTAGCCCTCCAGCAGCCGCTCGACGATCACCCGGCCGCCGC
>JBKHXC010000329.1:0-22186 GCA_046566225.1 Acidimicrobiia bacterium | reverse complement strand
TGCAGCGCCTCGCCCATGCCGTAGAGGGTGGTCGGGTGCTGCATCCGGGGCTTGGGGCGGGCGACGGCCCGGCCGTTGTGGGACGCCTGCTCGCGGGCCATGCGCTGGGCGTGGGCCCTGGCCGACTGCTGGGCCCGCTCCCGCTGGGCCACCTCCCACGGCACGCCGAAGTTGGGCGGCGGGGACGGCTTGCCCCTCGCCTCCCGGGTGGTGCGCCGCTGGGCGTCCTGGGCCCGCCTGACGTCGACCGGCGACGCCTTGCGGGCGAAGTCGTAGGCCCGGTTGAGCTCCTTCATGCGCCGCTCGGCCTCCATCCGCACCGCCTCCGGCGCCTCCGCGTACCGGTCGGGGTGGAAGATCTGGGCCATGGTGCGATAGGCGGCCGTGACCTCGGCCTTGGTGGCGGTGGGCGCCACGCCGAGCGCCTGGTAGGGGTTCACGTCCACTGCCGCTGGTCCCGACGGCCTACCGGCGACGGGGGCGGCGGCCGGGGCGGGGCCCGGGCGACGGCGCCGCAGGCCGACGGGGTTGGCGCACGGCGCTGGGCTGCACGGCCGAAGCGTACCGGCGGGCTGTCACCAGGTGGGTAGCAGCCCGGGCCGGGTCGAGGGAGCGGGCGGGGAACGACGGGAGTCGACGCCGGTCCCACCCGCCGCCGGGCCGCCTCCCGGCTCCGGCGGCCGCCTCCTCGTGGTCGCACGGCCCGCCGCCCGCCCCGTCCCGGCGCCGTGGCAGACTCGGCGGGACCATGGCGTGGAGGCGACGGACCGAGCGGGTGGGCGACCGGCCCCTGGTGCACCTGGTGTTCCCCCGCTGGCAGGGCACCGGGCTCCAGCTCACCTTCGGCCACCGGATGCCTCCCATGGCGCTGCTCGTCCTCGCCGCCCTGGCCCGCCGCGCCGGGTGGGACGCCCGGGTGATCGACGAGAACTTCGACCCCCTGCCCGCCGAGCGCCCCGACCTGGCCGCCATCACCGTGTGGACGCCGGTGGCGGCGCGGGCCTACGCCGTGGCCGACTCCTACCGGGCCCGCGGCGTGCCCGTCGTCGTGGGCGGCGTGCACCCGTCGCTCCTGCCGACCGAGGCGCTCCGCCATGCCGACGCCGTGGTGTCGGGCGAGGCGGAGACGGCGTTCGCCGCCGTGCTGGCCGACGCCCTGGCCGGCCGCCTGGCGCCGCTCTACCAGGGCGAGTGGCAGGGGATGGACGCCGTGCCCACCGCCGACGAGTGGGCCGGCGACCTGCGGCGGTTCCCGCTGACCCGCTACGCCCCCCTCAACACGCTCCAGACGACCCGCGGCTGCCGGTTCAACTGCGACTTCTGCTCGGTCATCCGCATCAACGGGCGCGGCTCGCGCCACCGCCCGCCGGAGCAGGTCGTGGAGGAGCTGCGGGTCGTCAAGCGGGCCGGCCAGCACATCGGCCGCTTCGCCTACGTCTTCTTCCTCGACGACGACCTGGCGGCCGACCTCGACTACACCCGCGAGCTGTGCGAGGCCCTGGTGCGCTCCGGCGTGCACGTCACCTGGGGGGCGCAGGCGTCCATCGGCCTGGCCCGGGACGCGGAGCTGCTCGACCTGGCCCGGCGCAGCGGCTGCCGGGTGCTGTTCACCGGCTTCGAGAGCGTGTCGCGCGAGGCCCTCGTCGAGTGCAACAAGAAGAACCGCCCCGGCCAGTACGGCGAGCTGGTCGACCGCCTGCACCGGCGGGGCATCGGCGTCGAGGGCGGGTTCATCTTCGGATTCGACACCGACCGGCCCGACGTGTTCGAGCACACGGTGGAGTTCGTCGACCGCATCGGCGTGGACCTGGCCCACTTCTCGATCCTCACGCCCTACCCGGGGACCCACACCTACTCCCGGATGCTGGCCGACGACCGCATCACCTCCTTCGACTGGCGCCGCTACAACCTCTACAACGCGGTGTACGAGCCGGCCGGCATGACCGCCGCCCAGCTGGAGGACGGCCTGCGCCGGGCCTACCGGTGGTACTACGCCGGCAACCGCCGGGCCCGGCGCTTCCTGCGGGAGACGGGCCGGCGCGACCCCCGGTTCAACCTGGCCCTGGGCGCGGCGGGCGTCAACTACGCCCGGCACTACCGGAGGCCGCACCTCTACCCGGGCGACGCCTACGACGCGTCGCCCGACGACATCGCCCGCCTGGCGCGGGCCAGCGCGGCGCCCGCCCAGCAGGCCCTGGAGGTGGCCTTCGCCGACGCCACCGGCGGCGGGCAGGGGCAGCCGGCGGCGCGCGGCGGCGTGCCCGTCGCCCTCGGTCCGCGGCGCCCCGGCGCAGCCCCGGGCGGCTGAGCCCGCCGCTCCCCGCCCACGCCCGGGCGCACCCCCTCACCGGCGGCCGCCGCCGCCGGCCGCGGCGGGACCCGGCCGGGGAGCGTCCACGCACCCCGCCGGCCGGCCCAGGTGGCGCAGCCCGGCCCGGTCGCCGTCGGCGAAGCGGGCCGGGCGGGTGGTCTGCTCGCTGGTCTCGGGGTACATGAGCTGCGCCGGGTCCCGGGTGTGGCCCAGGCCCATCACGTGGCCCAGCTCGTGGAGGACGATGCGCCCCCAGCTCACCCCCCGGGGGCCGACGGGCCCGGAGCCGGTGGCGGGGCCGAAGCCGGCGGGCACCGGCGTGCGGGCGCCGGCGTCGGTGATCGCCGACGGGTTGAGGGTGAGCCGGGCCGTCACGTACGCGTCGCCCACCCGGGTCGGCACGCCGGTGCCCACCACCTGGACCTCGTCGGTGCCGCCCGCCGGCTCGGCCCACTCCATCAGCACGGGCGCCCACCGCCGCCCGTAGCGCGCGGGCTGGTAGGGCGCCCGGTCGGCGCCGCCCCGCTCGTCGGTCGTACCGTCGTCGACGAAGGCCATGCCGGTGGCCGCCGCCAGCCGGCGGAACGCCTCCCGGACGTCCTCCACGCCCCCGGGGGGAGCGCCCGCCCGGTTGACCACGAAGTGGACGGGCCGGCACGGGTCCCAGCGCACGGGCGAGCAGGCGTCGGAGGCCACCTCCCAGAACGAGTAGCGCGCCGGCAGGGTGGGGATGGCGTGCCGCTCGACGCCCGACACCCGGGGGTCGACGTGGCCCGCCACCGGGCAGGCCCGCGGTCCGGCCGGCTCCGCCGGGCCGGCCAGCGCCCCCAGGGCCGCCACCGAGCCCACCGCCAGCGCGACGGCGGCCGCCACCCCCCGGCGGGGCATCACCACCGCCGGCCCCCGCCGCGGCCGGGGAGGCGGTCGGCCGGCACCGTGCCAGACTACGGCCCGACCCCGGCCCCGGGAGGCGGGCCGGCCCGTCGTTTCGCCGGGCGGCCGGCCGGGTACCTCGGCGGGCACCGTGGCCACCATCACCGAGATCCGCCGGCTGGCCACGCGCCTGTTCGGGTACGCCGAGCTCCGCCCCGGCCAGGCCGAGGCCGTCGAGGCGGTGAGCGAGGGCCGGGACACCCTGGCCGTGCTGCCCACCGGCGCCGGCAAGTCGGCCATCTACCAGCTGGCCGCCGTGCTGCGCCCGGGCCCGACCGTGGTCGTCTCCCCCCTCCTGGCCCTCCAGCGCGACCAGGTGGAGGCCCTGGGCGGGCGGGAGGTGGGGCGCGCCGCCGAGTGGAACTCGACGGTGCGGGCGGCCGACAAGCGGGCCGCCCTGGAGGAGCTGGCCGGGGGCGGGCTGGAGTTCGTGCTGGTGGCCCCGGAGTCCCTGGTCCGCGACGACGTCCTGGCCCGCCTGGAGGAGTCCCGCCCCAGCCTGTTCGTGGTCGACGAGGCCCACTGCGTGTGTGCCTGGGGCCACGACTTCCGGCCCGACTACCTCCGCCTGCGCGAGGTGGTGGTGCGGGTGGGCCGGCCCCCCGTCCTGGCCCTCACGGCCACCGCCGCCCCTCCGGTGCGGGCCACCATCGTCGAGCGCCTGGGCCTGCGCGACCCGGTGGTGGTGGTGCGCGGCTTCGACCGGCCCAACATCCACCTGGCGGTGCGGCCGGTGCTGGACGAGGCGGAGAAGGTGCCGGTGGTCCGGGAGGTCATCGCCGCCGCCGGCACGCCGGGGATCGTCTACGTGGCCACCCGCCGGCGGGCCGAGGAGGTGGCGAGCGCGCTGGGCGCCGACGGCGTCCTGGCCGTCCCCTACCACGCCGGGCTCCCCACCCGGTCGCGCCAGAGCGTGCAGGAGATCTTCATGGCCGGCGACGTGGACGTCGTCGTCGCCACCAACGCCTTCGGCATGGGCGTCGACAAGGCCGACGCCCGCTTCGTCGCCCACCACGACGTGCCCGACTCGCTCGACTCCTACTACCAGGAGAACGGCCGCGCCGGCCGGGACGGGGAGCCGGCCCGGGCCGTGCTCCTCTACCGGCACGAGAACCTGGGCCTGCGCCGGTTCTTCGCCGCCGGCGGCCGGCCCACCCGCCAGGACTACGCCGACGTCCTCCAGCACCTGGGCGACGGCGGCGTCGCCCACCCGGTCGACCAGGTGGGCGCCGCCCTGGGGTTGGCGGAGGGCCGCCTGCGCTCGGCGCTCGCCCGGCTGGAGGACGCCGGCGCCGTGCGCCTCACGCCCGACGACGCCGTGCGGGCGGCGGGGCGGGCGACCGAGGCCGGGCGCTACCTCGAAGAGGCGGCCAGGGCCAGCCACGCCGAGGGCGAGCTGGAGCGGAGCCGGCTGGAGATGATGCGGTCGTTCGCCGAGGCCCGCGGGTGCCGGCGGTCGGTGCTGCTGGCCTACTTTGGCGAGCCGTTCGAGGGGCCCTGCGGGGCCTGCGACAACTGCGACGCCGGCCGGGCCGGTGCGCCGCCGGCGCCCGCCGGCTCGGCCGGGCGGCTCGGGCCGGCGCAGCGGGTCCGCCACGCCGAGTGGGGCGAGGGCGAGGTGGTGCGGGCGGACGCCGACACGGTCGTGGTGGTCTTCGACGACAAGGGCTACCGCACCCTGTCGGTCGAGCTGGTCGACGGGGGCGGCCTGCTCGAGGTGGTGTGACGCCCCCGCCGGGACGGGACCGGCCCTGCGCCGATGCCCGGGCCACGAAGGTTCCCCGCGTTCCGCTCGGCCACCCGCCGCGTCACACGGGGACGGCGACGAGCTCGACGCCGTCGATCCCCAGCGCCGACAGCGGCAGGTGCGATGCCGGCCCGCGAGGGAGGGGCACGTCGCTGGTGAGCAGATGGAGCCGCCGGACGACGAAGCCGGCGTCCACCAGAGCGCGTCCGAGGTCGTCCACGCTGATCCGGTTGAGCTCGCGGTACTCGTGCAACATGATGTCGGCCCAGTCGGCGGCGTGGACGTCCGATGCCCGAACCAGCCGATCGATGTCCTCGGCCGACATCTCCAGGTGCTCCCAGCCCTCGGGAAACCAGTCCCTGAGATGCGAGCCGAACCGCGAGTGGTAGAACGGCCAGAGCTGTACGAACAGGACACCGTCGTCGCGGATGACACGGCGCACCTCCCGCAGCACGGCGAGCGGGTCGGCGATGTGCTCGAACGCCGACCAGCTGACGACCACGTCGAAGGATCGGTCTTCGGCGGGGATGCTCGTAGGACCGGATGCCTCGAAGGCCAGGGAGCTGGGCAGCGACTCGCAGACGCCCTGGCGTCTGGCTGACTCGAGCAGGATCTCGCCGTTCGTGAGGTTCACGTCGAATCCCACCAGCCTGGCGGGCCGGCCCTTGTGGACGAGGCCGAGGTCGAGGATGCCGTCGCCCGACCCGACGTCGGCCACCTGCCTGCCCTCGAGCGCCACGCCCTCCTGGGCCAGGAACTCGACGACCCGGGCGGCGGCATAGTCGTAGTGCTCCTGGAACCACGTATCGGCGCCAGGAGGGCCGGTCAGGACGGGGTCATCCGCGGCGTCCTCGCTGGCGGCGGGCCCGCGGTCGGCTGCGACATCCGGCCCTGACCGCACCACCGGAAGGCCCCGCGACTCGAACCGCCGGAGCAGACGGCCCGCCGACCGACGCGCCGTGGCGACTGCGAGGTCGTAGCCGTTCCCGCGCCGCGTGCCGGTCGGCGCCACCCGGCGGGCGACGTGGCGGTAGGAGGAGAGGGCGCGCCACCCGAGACTGGACTGGAGCGCCCGGAGCTCCTCGGCGTACCCGGCGGCACGGCGCTCGGCTTCGTCCTGGGAGCGCCGGGCGGCCTCGAGCTCACCCCGAAGCCTGGTGAGCTGATCCTGGTCGCCTCCCGATTCCTCCTGGCGTCGCGTCACGTCGGCGCGCGCCACATCATCGGTACGAATCGTTCCTCCCGGGCTCGGGCTGCGGGGCGTCAGCTGGCTCCGGGCAGGCAGCATAACTTCGCGAGAGCCGGCGGGGAGTGAGCCAGATCCGCCACCGGCCCCGGGCGGCACGGCCTGCGAACGACGAGAATCGCCGGCGGCGGCTCCCTGCCGCGAAGGCGGCCCCTCCGGCTGCCGGCCGGGAGGACGGGGCGGAGGGTTGTGGACAGGGCATTAGCCTCGGTCGGCCATGGAGCCGCGCACCCTCGATCCCGGTCCCGTCCCCTCCCTGGACGCCTACGTCGCCGGCGGCGGCGGGCGGGGGCTGGAGGCGGCCGCCCGGCTGGGGCCGGCGGCCATCGTCGACGACGTGGTGGCGTCCGGCCTGCGGGGCCGGGGAGGCGCCGGCTTCCCGACCGGGCGCAAGTGGCGCACCGTGCAGGAGAACCTGGCGCCCGGGGCCCCCGTGACCGTGGTGGTCAACGCCGCCGAGGGCGAGCCCGGCTCGTTCAAGGCCCGCCTCATCCTGCGCCGGAACCCCTACCGGGTCCTGGAGGGCGCCCTGATCGCGGCCACCGCGGTGGGCGCCGAGCGGGTCACCGTGGCCATGAAGGCCACCTTCGGCACCGAGCTGGAGCGCATGCGGGCGGCGCTGGCCGAGGCGGCGGCGGCGGGGTGGACGAAGGGCGTCGAGGCCGGCGTGGCGGAGGGCCCGAGCGAGTACCTCTACGGGGAGGAGACGGCCCTGCTCGAGGTGCTTGCCGGGCGCTTTCCGTTCCCCCGCGTCACCCCGCCGTTCCGCCGGGGCCTCGACGAGGGCGGCGCCGGCGGGGGGAGCCGCACGGCCGCCGGCGTGGAGCTGGCCGGCCCCGGGCCCACCGAGGCGGCCCCCACGCTGGTCAACAACGTGGAGACGATGGCCAACGTGCCCGGGATCCTGGCCCGGGGCCCGGACTGGTTCCGCTCGGTGGGCACCGACCAGTCACCGGGCACCATCGTGTGCACGGTGACCGGGCGCACCCGGCGCCACGGCGTGGCCGAGCTGGCGATGGGGACCCCGGTGGGCGAGGTCGTCGAGGCGGTGGGCGGCGGGCCGGCCGGCGAGCGGGTGGTGGCCGTGATGTCGGGCGTGGCCAACCCCCTCCTCCCCGGCGACCGCCTCGACACCCCGGCCAGCTACGAGGGCATGGAGGCGGCCGGCAGCGGCCTGGGGGCGGCCGGGTTCATCGTCTTCGACGACACGTCGGACCTGGCGGCGGTGGCCTACGGCGTCTCGCGGTTCCTGGCCGTGGAGTCCTGCGGGCAGTGCACCCCGTGCAAGCAGGACGGCCTGGCCCTCGCCTCCCTGCTGGACCGCATCCGCCGGTCGCAGGCCGACGAGCACGAGCTGCAGGTGGTGCAGGACCACCTCGCCACCGTGGCCGACGAGGCCCGCTGCTACCTGGCCCACCAGCACCAGCGGGTGGTCGGCAGCGTCCTCGCCCTGTTCCCCGACCAGTTGCGGGCCCACGTCTCGGGGGCCGCCCCGGCCGCCGCCGACGAGCTGGTGGCCCCCATCGTCGACATCGCCGACGGCGTCGCCGTGCTCGACGACCGCCACGCCGGCAAGCAGCCGGACTGGACCTACGACGACACCTACTCGGGCCAGTCGCCCGCCGACCGCGTCGACCAGGGCCAGGGCGAGCACCTCTGACGACCCCGCTGGGGCGCCACCGGCGCGCTCGGCGCGGCGGGACCATCCACCCGCCGGCGCCGGCCGTCATGTTGGATGGGCGGCACCACGCCGGTCGTGAGGAGGGGTGCCGTGGAGCGCGTCGGCGAGCTGGAGATCGACCAGGACCTCGCCTTCCAGGAGCGGGAGTGGAGGACGCAGCGCGCCGGGTGGGTCGTGCTCGTCATGGTCATGCTCGTCGCCCTCGGAGGCCTGTTCGGCGACGGCCCGTTGAGCTGGACCACCGTCACGGCCCCCGGCGGCGCGCTCCAGGTCGGCTACGAGCGGTTCGGGCGCCGCGGGGGGCCCCAGGAGCTGACGGTGCGGGCACGGGCCCGGTCGGCCGAGCGCGGTTCGTGGCACGTCGAGGTGTCGAGGGGCTACCTCGCCTCGGTCGAGGTGACCTCCATCACCCCCCAGCCCGACGCCGCCGAGACGGTCCAGGGCGCCGTGCGCTACCGGTTCGCGCAGGCCGCTCCCGACGCCGATCTCGAGGTCGTCCTCGCCGTCACCCCCCGTGCCCTCTGGTCACAGCGCGGCGACGTGCGCCTCGCCGGCGGCCGGCCGGCGACGGTCACCCAGTTCTTCTTCCCCTAGGAGGATCGCTTGGACACGGTGCTCCGCGCCGTCTCGATCTACGTCGCCCTGCTGGTCATCTTCCGGGTGTCGGGGAAGCGCACCCTGGCGCAGATCACCACCTTCGACTTCGTTCTGCTCCTCATCGTCGGCGAGGCGACCCAGCAGGGGCTGCTGGGCAACGACTTCTCGGTCACCAACGCACTGGTCGTCGTCGCCACGCTGGTCGGTACCGACATCGTCCTGGCCGAGGTGAGGGAGCGCCTGCCACGCGTCGACCGGCTCACCGAGGGCCTGCCGGTCGTGATCCTCGAAGACGGCGAGCCGATCGAGCGGCGCATGAAGCGGGCACGGGTGGAGCCGGCGGACATCCTCGCCGCCGGCCGCCAGGCGCACGGGATCGAGCGCCTGGACCAGATCAAGTACGCGGTGCTCGAGCAGAGCGGCAACATCAGCGTGGTGCCCCGGCGCGATCAGGGATCGGCGGGCTGACCGGCCGCCATCCCGAGGCTCCTTGGGGATGACCGACCGGGGTGGGGCCGGGGTGGGCGCTCTCCCGCCCGCCTCGGCGGACGAGCTCCCGCGCCCGCCGGCACTCGTCGACCAGGCGGGCGACGGCGGCGTCGCCCGCCGGCGTGCCGGCGGTGGCCGCCGCCCGGCGCAGGGCCCCGGCCAGGGCCTCCCAGCGGTCGTCGCCGCGCGCCGCCTCCTCGGCATCGGCCAGGGCCGACTCCAGGACGGCCGCCGCCGGGCGCCGGTCCTCGGCCACCGGCTCCAGGGCCGCGATGCAGGACTCGACGGCCCGCTCGGCGGCCCGCTCCTCGACGCTGGGCCCGCAGCCGGACCAGCCCACGGCGGCGGCGCCGGCCAGGGCGGCGGCCCGCAGCCGGCCGGCGGTCAGCCGCCGTCCTCGCCGGCGGGCGCGCCCACCGGGACCGCCGGGGCGGTGGGGGCGGCGGCCGGCGCCGGCTCCCGGAGGTCGACGACGCGTGACGCCGGGCCCTCCACCCCCACGTGGGGCAGCCACTCCAGCCACGGAGGCAGGTACCAGTTCCGCCGGCCCAGCAGCTTCATGCTGGCGGGCACCAGGACCGAGCGCACCAGGGTGGCGTCGATGAGCACGGCCACCGCCAGGCCGAAGCCCATCTGCTGGAACGCCACCATGCGGCCGGCGGCGAACCCGCCGAACACGGCCACCATGATGAGGGCGGCGCCGGTGATGATCCCGGCCGTGGTGCGCAGCCCGTAGGCGACCGACCCGGCGTTGTCGCCGGTGAGGTCGAAGTGCTCCCGGATCAGCGACAGCAGGAACACGTGGTAGTCCATCGACAGGCCGAAGAGCACTGAGAACAGGAACAGCGGCAGCCACGCCTCGATGACCTCGACCTGCTGGAACCCCAGCAGGCCGGCGCCGACGCCCTTCTGGCTCACCAGGACGACGAGGCCGTAGGCGGCGCCGACCGACAGCAGGTTCATCACGATGGCCTTGGCCGGCACCACGATCGACCGGAAGGCGACGGTGAGCAGGACGAAGGACAGCCCCAGGACGAACAGGAACACGATGGGCAGGTAGCGGTCGGCCACGTCGAAGAAGTCCTTGTTGAACGCCGTCTCGCCCCCGACCAGCGCCCGGGCCGGGCCGCCGTCGGGGAAGGCGGCGGGGACGTAGCGCTCGCGCAGGCGCTCCACGGCGCCCACCGCCGCCTTGCTGGCCGGGTCGGCGTTGACCGGCACCGACAGCAGCGTCAGGTCGCCCGCCGCGTTCTCCTGCAGGCGCACCGGCCCGAACAACCCGTCGCCCTCCAGGGCCGCCTCCAGGCGGCGGATGCCGTCCTCCACCGCCGGCGAGCCCACGTCGCCGTCGACCACGATCTCCACCGGCGAGCCGAGGCCCCCCGAGAACTCGGCGGCCAGCACGTCGAAGGCCTGCTTGGACGGCAGCTCGTCGGGGATGGTGCTCACGCCGGAGAACCCGGTGCGCATGTCGAGGGCCGACGACGCGGCGGCCAGCAGGATGCCGACGCCCACCACCAGGCTCACCACCGGCCGGCCCATCACGGTGCGGGTCACCCGGTCCCAGAACCCGCCGACCCCACCCGCCCCCGCGGCCCGGCGGCGGTGGATCCGCAGGGCGTTCACCCGGTCGCCGAGGAGCCCGAGCACGGCCGGCAGCAGGGTGAGCGAGGCCGCCATCGCCACGACCACCACGAAGATGGCCCCCGCCCCCAGGCTCTTGAAGATGGAGTTGGGGATGATGACCATGCCCAGCAGGGCCAGCACCACCGTCATCCCGCTGAAGAACACCGCCCGGCTGGCGGTGGCGCCGGTGGCCTCGATGGCGTCGAGCTTGCCCCGCCCCCGCTCGCGCTCCTCGCGGTAGCGGGAGACGATGAACAGGGAGTAGTCGATGCCGACGGCCAGCCCCATCATCGAGATCATGTTGGTCACGAAGAACGAGAACTCGACGGCCTGGCCGACCACCGCCACCACGCCGACGGCGACGGCGATCGAGGCGATGCCGACCACGATGGGGATCAGCCCGGCGACCACCGCGCCGAACACGGCGACGAGGATGAACAGGGCGGCCACCACGCCCACCGACTCGCCCTTGCGCAGGTCCTCCTCGGCCACGGTGTTGAAGTCGTCGCCCACCGCACCGACCCCGAACACCCGGGCGGTGAAGCCCTCGCCGGCGGTGGCGTCCAGCACCTCGCGCAGATCGTCGACCTTGTCGGGGGCGTCCTCCGGCTCGCCGGCCAGCACGGTGGGCACCAGCGTGGTCCGCCGGTCGTCGGACACCAGGCCCGGGTCGTCGGTGTCGTAGAACGTGGTGACCGACTCGACCACCGCCGGGCCCAGCCCGGCCAGGCCGCGGCGGACGGCTTCCACGTGCCGGCGGTAGGCGGCGTCGTCGACCGTCGAGCGCTCGGACGACACGATCACGATCTCGGTGTCGCGCTCCGGCCCGGTCAGGCGCTCCTCGAGCAGCCGGGCCGCCCGGGTCGCCTCCGGGTCGTTGGTCATGGTGACGCCGGTGGTGGTGGCGTCGGCCAGGAGGGTGGAGCTGGCCGTCCCGGCGGCCAGCACGACCACGACCCAGGCGGCCACCGTGCGCCACGGGTGCCGGCTGCTGACCCGGGCCAGCGACTGCGGGGAGAGCCGCATGCCGTCTCCTCTCCTCGGGCCCGCCGGCGCGCCGGACGGGTCGACTTCGCTTACCTGCGTTAAGTAGCAGGTGGGCGCGCCCCGTTCAAGAGGCCGTCCATCCGCCGCCCGCCGGGCGGTCGCGACTGCGCTGCCGGCCACCCAACTCGACCGGAGGGAGTGAGCGAAGCGAACGAATGAGGTCGAAGCACTACCGTCGGGCGGGATGGACGCCGGTGCACGGGAGCGGGCCGTCGTCGAGCAGGTCCCCAAGGGGCTGATCGTGGGCGGCGAGGAGCGCGAGGCGGCCGGCGGAGGGCGCTTCGCCGTCGACGACCCGGCCACCGGCCGGGCGCTGTGCGAGGTGGCCGACGGGAGGGCGGCCGACGCCGTCGCCGCCCTCGACGCCGCCGCCGGGGCCCAGGAGGCGTGGGCCCGGACCCCGCCCCGCGACCGCAGCGACGTCCTGCTCGGGGGCTGGCGGTTGCTGGCCGAGCGGCAGGAGGACCTGGCCCTGCTCATGACCCTGGAGATGGGCAAGCCGCTGGCCGAGTCGCGCACCGAGGTGGCCTATGCGGGCCGGTTCCTGCGGTGGTTCTCCGAGGAGGCGGTGCGCATCGACGGCGGCTACGCGGTGGCGCCCGAGGGCTGGGGCCGCATCCTCACCATGCGCCAGCCGGTGGGGCCGTGCCTGCTGGTGACCCCGTGGAACTTCCCACTCGCCATGGCCGCCCGCAAGGTCGCCCCCGCCGTCGCCGCCGGCTGCACCATGGTGGCCAAGCCGGCGGAGCAGACGCCGCTGTCCACCCTCGCCCTGGCCGGCCTGCTGGGCGAGGCCGGCCTGCCGCCGGGGGTCCTCAACGTGGTGACCACCTCGTCGCCGGCCGAGGTGGTGGGCCCGCTGCTCGCCGACCGGCGCCTCCGCAAGCTGTCCTTCACCGGCTCGACCGAGACGGGCCGGCTGCTCATGGCCCAGGCGGCGCCCGGCCTGCTGCGGCTGTCGTTCGAGCTGGGCGGCAACGCCGCGTTCGTGGTCTTCGACGACGCCGACCTCGACGCCGCGGTGGACGCCGCGGTGCTGGCCAAGATGCGCAACACCGGCGAGGCGTGCACGGCGGCCAACCGGTTCCTCGCCGGCGAAGAGGTGGCGGAGGGCTTCGCCGCCCGGCTGGCCGAGCGCATGGGGGCGCTCAAGGTGGGCCGCGGCACCGACGAGGGCGTCCAGGTCGGCCCCCTCATCGACGCCGACCAGGGCGCCAAGGTGGCCGGCCTGGTCGACGAGGCGGTGGCGGCCGGGGCACGCGTCCTCGTGGGCGGGAGCCGCGTGGAGGGCCCCGGCTGGTTCTACCGGCCCACCGTGCTGGTCGAGGTCCCGCCGGCGGCCCGGGTGCTGCGGGAGGAGATCTTCGGGCCGGTGGCGCCCGTGGTTCGCTTCGCCTCCGAGGACGACGCGGTGGCGGCGGCCAACGACACGCCCCACGGCCTGGTGTCGTACGTGTTCACGCGGGACCTGGACCGGGCCGTGCGGGTGGCCGAGCGGCTGGAGACGGGCATGGTGGGGATCAACCTGGGCCTGGTCTCCGACCCGGCAGCGCCGTTCGGCGGGGTCAAGCAGTCGGGGTTCGGCCGGGAGGGCGGCCGGGAGGGCATCCTGGAGTTCCTGTCCACCAAGTACGTCGGGCTGCGGGCGTGACGCCCGCCGGGCGCCCTCGGGCCCTCAGTCCGGCAGCTCCTCGCCGGCGTAGCTGCGGTAGGTGTCGAAGCGGCTCTTGTCGCCCCTGGGCGTGGTCACGAAGACGTCGGCCAGCTCCTCCCAGGTGTGGCCCTTGTCGCGCGCCTGGCCGACCAGGACCCGCAGCAGCGTCTCGTAGTAGGCGCCGGCCGCCACCGCGGTGGCGATGCGGGGCAGCACGGGGGCGGTGGCGTCGGTCGCCTGGTCGAGGAGGTGGGCCAGCTGGTCGACCACCTCACGTGCGGGGTTCTCGGGCATGGCGACGATGCTAGGGGTGCCACAATGGCCCATGACCACCGACGGTCGTGAGCTGCTGGGGCTGGCGCTGGCCCTCGAGGACGAGGGCGCCGAGGACGAGCGGGTGATCGACGCCCTGGTGGAGGCGTCGCGGTGCAGCCCCACGGCGCTGATGGCCGCCTACGCCTTCGCCCTGTCGCTGGCCCGGG
This sequence comes from Acidimicrobiia bacterium, assembly GCA_046566225.1. Classification (GTDB taxonomy): domain Bacteria; phylum Actinomycetota; class Acidimicrobiia; order Acidimicrobiales; genus DATLFN01. The sequence continues at coordinate 8,373 of JBKHXC010000329.1, read as the reverse complement.
ACCTGCCCTACGACACCAGCAACGAGCGCACCCTCGGGCTCATCACCCGCGCCCTCCAGCGGGCGGTGCGCCTCAGCGGCCAGCGCCAGGCGGCCGACGGCACGCCGGGCCTGCTCCGCCACATCGAGGAGGTGGCGGGGCAGGCGGCCGTGCGCCCCGACGCCGTGGCGTCACGGACCGCCGAGGTCGACGCCGACCTGGTCGGCCTGTGGCCCGACCCCGGCCGCCGGCACCGCGAGCCGCCGGCCGCCCCCGAGGGCACCGGCCCGCCGGGGGCGGCGGCCGGGTGAGCGGCGGGACGGGGTAGCGCCCTGGCCGCCGACACCGAGAAGGGACAGGGCGGAGGCGGCGCGAGGAGTGAGCGAGGCGAACGAACGGGGTCGAAGAAGTAGCGCCCGGGTGCTGCGACACTCGTCGGATGGGCACCGCCATCCGCTCGGACGACCTGAGCCGAAGCTTCGGGCCCGAGCGCGCCCTCGACGGCCTGAGCCTGGAGGTGGACGAGGGCGAGGTGGTGGCGCTGCTGGGGCCCAACGGGGCCGGGAAGACGACGACCGTGCGCCTGCTCAACGGCGTGCTCCGGCCCGACCGGGGGCGGAGCGAGGTCCTGGGGCTGGACCCGGTGACGGACGGGCCGGCGGTGCGCCGCCGGACCGGCGTGCTCACCGAGACGGCCGGGCTCGACGACCGGCTCACGGCCCGGGAGAACCTGGTCCTGGTGGCCCGCATCCGCCGGCTCCCGGAGGCGGAGGCCACCCGCCGGGCCGGCGAGCTGCTGGAGCGGCTGGGGATGAGCGCGGTGGCGAGCCGCCCGGTCCACGGCTTCTCCACGGGGCAGCGCAAGCGGGTCTCCCTCGCCCTGGCCCTCGTGCACGACCCCGAGGTGCTCTTCCTCGACGAGCCGACGTCGGGGCTGGACCCCGCCGCGTCGCGGGACGTCATCGACCTGATCGCCTCCCTGGCCCGGGAGCACGGCCGCACCGTGGTCGTCTGCACCCACTTCCTGGGCGACGCCGGGCGGCTGTGCCACCGCATGGCGGTGCTGGACCGGGGGCGGCTCCAGGCCTACGGCACGCCCGCCGAGCTGGCGTCGGGCCTGTGGCCCGGGCTCACCGTCGACCTCGACCTGGGGCGCGCCGGGGACGAGCGGCTCGTCGGCCTCCTGGCCGACGCCCCCGGCGTGCTCGACGCGGCGGCGGTGGCCGGCGGCGTGCGGGTCCAGGTGGCCGACCGGGAGGCGGTGCCGGCGCTCGTCGCCGCCCTGGTGGCCGGGGGCGTCGCCGTCTACGGCGCCGTACCCAGGCCGGCCACCCTGGAGGACGTCTACTTCGCCCTCCAGGAGCGGGCCGGGGCCGGGGCCGGCGGCGGGGCGGGGCGGTGAGGGCCGGCGACCGGGCCGCGGTGGCGGCCGTCATCCGCCGCGACCTCACGGCCGTGCGGCGCTCCAAGGCGGTCGTCATCCCGATGCTGGTCGTGCCGCTGATCCTGCTCGTGCTGCTGCCCCTGGGGATCGGGCTGGCGGCCCGGGCCCAGGAGGACCCCGACGTGGGCTTCTACCTGAGCCGGCTGCCGCAGGCGGTGGTCGAGCCCATCCTGCGCCTGCCGCCCGACGAGCAGCTCATCGTGCTGGTGAGCGGCTACCTCCTGGCGCCCCTGTTCCTGATCGTTCCCCTCATGGTGGCGGCCGTGCTGGCCGCCGACGCCTTCGCCGGCGAGAAGGAGCGGCGCACCCTCGAGACCCTGCTGCACCTGCCCATCCCCGACCGCCAGCTGTTCCTGGCCAAGGTGCTGGGCGCCTTCCTCCCCGCCGTGGCCGTGTCGTGGATCGGCTTCGTCGCCTTCGCGGTGATCACCAACACGGTGGCGTGGCCGGTCACGCAGCGGGTCTTCGTCCCCACCAGGCTGTGGGCCGTGGTCATCCTGTGGGTCGGCCCGGCGGTGGCCGCCCTGGGCATGGGGGTGATGGTGCGGGTGTCGGCCCGGGCCAGGACGGTCCAGGAGGCGAGCCAGCTGGGCGGCGCGGTGATCCTGCCCCTCATCTTCCTGGCCGTGGGCCAGTCGACGGGCCTGCTCCTGGTCACCCTCCCCGTCGCCGTCGGCATCGGCGCCGTGGTGTGGGCGCTGGCCTTGTGGCTCATCCTGCGGGGGGCCCGGCGCTTCACCCGCGACCGCCTGCTGTCGGGCACCTAGCCCCCACTCCCGAGTAAATAGCTCACCGTTCCGGTGAGCTATTTACTCGGGAGACGGGGGTTTCGACGGCCGGCGCGGTCGGCATGGTTCGGGGGGTGTGCCACACTCGTTGCATGGCCGTCCTGACGCCCGAGCGGGAGCGGGCCGCCCGGGTGGCCCCGGCGCCGGCGCGCCGGCGCCGCAGCCCGCTGGTCGTGGCCCTGGTGGCCGTGCTGGCCCTCCTCGGCGCCGACCGCCTCTTCGACTTCCTCCCGTCGTGGCCCAACCCCTTCGCCACCGAGACGGTCGACCGCACCGGGCCCGCCGTCCTGGAGGCGATCGAGGACCTCAGCCGCTACCAGGCGGCGACCGGCAACTTCCAGGTGATCGTCGACCTGGAGAAGGACGCCCGGTTCATGCCCGACTTCATCCGGGGCGAGCGCACGCTGTTCGTGGGCGCCGGCACGGTGGACGCCTGGGTGGACTTCACCGGCATCGGCTCGGGCGCCATCACCGTGTCGCCCGACGGCGACGAGGTCACCGTCGTCCTGCCCCACGCCCAGCTCTCCGGCGCCCGCCTCGACACCAGGGCCAGCCGGGTGGTCGTGCGGGAGCGGGGCCTGCTGGACCGCCTGGGGAGCGTGTTCTCCGACAGCCCCACCGGCGAGCGCCAGCTCTTCCTGCTGGCCGAGGAGAAGCTGGAGGCGGCGGCCCGGGAGGCCGGGGTCGCCGCCCGGGCCGAGGCCAACACCCGCGCCATGCTGGAGGGCATGCTCGGGTCCCTTGGGTTCGAGAAGGTGAACGTCGTCTTCGGCGACCCCGCCGCCTGAGCGCCGGCGCCGGCGGGCGCCGGCAGCGGCCGCCACGTAGGGTTGGCTCCCGTGCGGGTCGCTGACGAGCTCGGGTACCGGCCGCTCGTCGCCGGCGGCGCCGGTCGGCGGTGACCACGGCCGGGCGCCGGCGCGACGTGGTGGCGGCCGTGTTCGCCGCCGGCCTGGCCGGCCCCCTCCTGCCGACCGTCGCCTCCCTGCGCCGCGCCCACCCCGGCCTGGCCGTGGTGGCCGGCGGCCCCGACCTCGCCGAGCTGGCCCCCCTCGTGGAGCTGGGCGCCTCGGCCGTGGAGGCGACGTCGGCCTCGGACCTGGCCAACCTGGTCGCCGCCGGCCACGGCGCCCACGTCCTGCTGGTCCACGACGCCGCCCTCTTCCCCGCCGGCGCCCTCGACCGGGCGCTGGTTGCCGTCGAGGAGGACATGCGGGTGTCGACCGTGTCGTTCCTGTGCAACGCGGCGGCGTTCCTGAGCTTCCCCTACCGCAACCAGCCGGTGTCCCACCAGGTGGGCAGCTTCGACGAGGAGTCCATCACCCGCCGCCTCCGCCACACGTCGCCCGACCAGGCGCCGGCCCCCGTCGCCTTCCCCGCCGGCCCCGCCGTGCTCCTGTCGGCGTTCGCCCTCTCCGCCGTCGGGCCGCTGGCCGACGTCGGCCCCCACCGGGCCGACGTGGCGGTGGCCGACTTCGGCCTGCGCGCCCGCCACAAGGGCTTCCTCGACGTGGTCGACCCCGCCACCTTCGTCTCCCGGCCCTATGACCTGGGCCCGGTCGCCGACCCGTGGCTGGAGCCCGACGAGCACCGCTGGCTGGTGGCCCGCCACCCGTACGCGGCCTGGATGCTCGAGGAGGAGATGGTGAGCGACCGCTCGCCGCTGGCCACCGTGCACGCCGCCGCCCGGGCCAAGGTGCTCGGCCTGCGGGTGCTGATCGACGGGTCGTGCCTGGGGACCAAGGAGATGGGAACCCAGGTGCAGACCACCTCGCTGGTCGCCGCCCTGTCCCGGCGGCCCGACGTGGAGAAGGTCTGCGTGGCGCTGGTGAGCGACATCCCGCGCTACGCCGGGGCGGTGCTCGCCCACCCCAAGGTGGAGGCGTGCCTGACGCCGGGGACCGACGTGTCGGGCTTCGGCCCCGTGGACATCGCCCACCGGCCGTTCCAGCCCGTCGAGGTGGTCCACCCGTCGTGGTTCAAGGTGGCGGCCCGCACGGTCGTCACCATCCAGGACCTGACCTCCTACCACGTCGGCGCCTACCACGAGTCGCCCGAGGAGTGGAACGCCACCCGCCACGCCATGCAGCACGTCACGGCCGCCGCCGACGGCGTGGTGGTGATCTCCCACGACGTGCGCGCCCACGTCGCCCTCGAGCGCCTCCCCGTCGACGCCGAGCGGGTCTTCGTGGTGCAGAACGGCACCGACCACCTCCGCGGCGACGAGGCCTCGGCGGTGCCCGCCGAGCTGCTGGCCCGGGGCTTCGTGGCCGGGCGCTTCGCCCTCGTCCTGGGCACCAACTACGCGCACAAGAACCGGGAGATCGCCATCGACGTGGTGACCGAGCTGCGGCGACGCGGCCACGACCTGTCGCTGGTGCTGGCCGGGGCGGCGGTGCCCTACGGGTCGTCACGGGTGGCCGAGGCCGTCCGCTCGGCCGGCCGGGACGACGTGTTCTCCATCCCCGACGTCACCTCCGAGGAGCGCAACTGGCTGCTCCACCACGCCGACGTCGTGCTCTACCCCACCTCGGCCGAGGGCTTCGGCCTGGTGCCCTACGAGGCGGCGCGCTTCGGCACGCCCACGGTGCTCGTCCCCTTCGGGCCACTGGGCGAGGTGGGGGGCGACCTGCCGGTGGCCGCCGCCGACTGGAGCGCGGCGTCGCTGGCCGACGCCGCCGAGCGGCTGCTGGGCGATCCCACCACGGCGCGGGCCCAGGTGGCGGCGGCGCTGGCGTCGGGCCAGGATTTCACCTGGGACGCCACCGCTGCGAAGCTGGTGGAGGTCTACCGGGCGCTGCTGGCGGCGCCGGCGCGAGGAGGCGACCCAGGGCCATGACGGACCACGACATCACCCCGAGCATCGGCCCCCGCCCCGTCCCCGGGCCCCCTCCCGACGGCCTGGAGCGGGAGATGGACCGGCTGTCGCTGGCCCAGGCCCTGCTCGACGTCGAGGTGGCGAACGCCCGCGTGGTCGACCTCACCCACCGCCTCATCACCGCCGGCCAGGAGCTGGCCACCGCCCGCCGGGACCTGGAGGCGCTGCGACGAGAGCACGACCATCTGCGCTCCACCCACGAGCAGATGCGCCGCTCCAAGGCGTTCAAGCTGGCCAACCGCATCTGGAACATCAGGAACGCGCTGTAGCGGCCTCGCCGACCCGACTCGACCGAATGGAGTGAGCGAAGGCGAACGAATGAGGTCGAAGCAGTGGCAGCCGCCCCGGCCGCGGCGACTACGCTCGCCGGGGATGACGGACCAGCTACGGGGCGACCCCGACGGGTCGGACGACGAGGTCGTCGGCAGCACCGGGCTGTCCACCGGCGAGCGCGACACGTCGGCCTGGTTCGCCGAGCACTACAAGGACGCCGCCGACCAGATCATCGACTTCCTGGCCGGCGACGGCATCAGCATGGCGGGCTCCCGCGTGGCCGACGTGGGCTGCGGCGACGGCATCATCGACCTGGGCGTGGCCCACAAGGCCGAGCCCGCCCGCCTGGTGGGCTTCGACGTCGTGCCCACCGACGCCGGCTGGCTGCTGGACCGGGCCCGGGCCGAGGGCGTGTGCGAGGAGCTCCCGCCGTGCCTGGAGTTCCGCACCTGCGGGACCCGTAGCCTCCCCGCCGCCGACGACGCCTTCGACTTCGTGTTCACCTGGTCGGCCTTCGAGCACGTCGAGGACCCGGTGGCCGTGTTCCGGGAGATCCACCGGGTGCTGCGCCCGGGCGGGATCCTGATGCTCCAGATCTGGCCCCTGTACCACTCCGAGCACGGCGCCCACCTGTGGCAGTGCATCCCCGACCACTTCGTCCACCTGCTGAGGAGCTCGGAGGAGATCACGGCCGACGTGCGGGCGACCACCCGCTACCCGGCGGACACCGTCGAGGAGTTCCTGGAGGTCTTCGACACCCTCAACCGGATCACCCTCGACGACCTGCAGCGGGCCATGCTGGCCGCGTCGCTGCGGGTGGCCAAGCTGGAGATCCAGTCCGAGGCGGTGCACATCCCCCCCGAGCTGGCCCGCCGCCCGCTCTCCCAGGTGGGGATCTCGGGCGTCAAGCTCCTCGCCGTCCCCGGCTGAGCGGCAGGCGCCGGCCCCCCCGGCTCAGACCCGCTGCGGGTAGCGGTAGAGGTCCTCGACCGGCACCCGGCCCGACCAGGTCGCCGCCAGGTGGTCGGCCCACGCGCCCCGGTCGTGCAGGCGCACGGCGCGGGGCGGCGCCGGGGTGACCCCGGCCAGGGCGGCGGTCACCTCGTCGCCGCCCACTGGGACCCGGAAGTCGAACCCGGCGTACTGCACGAGCAGCTCGCCCGACGTGCCGTCGGGCTCGACGACGACGCGCACCCGGTCGGCGGGCGGCGGCCCCGGCACCCAGGTTGCCTCCACGTCGTAGCCGAGCCGGGTGGCGGCCCTCCCCACCACCGCCTTGAGCGCCCGGTAGACGAGGGGCTCGAGCACGCCGAGGTCGAGGAAGCGGTCGACGTCGCGCCGGTACCACGGGTAGCGGAGGTCCACGATCAGCTCGTGGTCGGCCACCGTCGTCTCCCGGTGGGCCACCATCCCCGCCGACACGGTGGAGCCGCTGCCCTCGTGGAACACGAAGGTGCCGGGGGCCAGGACGGCCCGGTAGCCCCGGGCCCGGCTGCGGAGGCACCAGTCCACCTCCTCGCAGTAGCCCCGGCCGTACACGGGGTCGAACAGCCCCACGGCGCGGATCACGGGCGTGGGGACCAGCAGGCAGAAGCCCACCCCGGTGGGGACGTCCAGCGCGTAGGCGCCGAACTCCCGCTCCAGCTCCGACGACACCCAGTCGACGGTGTCCTGGCGCTTGAGCACGCCGGTGTCGTCGGCATTGGGCAGCGAGAACAGCGACACGTTGTTCGACCAGGCGGTCACCGAGCCGATGCCGGTGTGCGACTCGGCCACCCGGACCATCGACGTGACCAGGTTCATGGGCAGGACCGTGTCGGAGTTCAGGATGAACACGTAGCCGTAGCCGCCCTCCAGGGCGCGGCCCAGGGCCAGGTTCATGTTGCGGGGGATGCCGAGGTTGCGGGGGGAGCGGTAGTAGCCGAAGTCGAGCGACTGGCACAGCTCCCGCAGCTCGTCGCTGAAGCCCGGGTCGGGGCTGGCGTCGTCGAGCACCAGCACGTCGACGTCGCGGTGGCCGACCCGGGCCCCGGCCGCCGAGTGCAGGCAGGCGGGCACGAAGTCCCGGCCCTGGTAGACGAGGATGGCGAGGAGCACCCGCGGTCGGGCCACGCCCGAAGCATGGTCGAGGGGGCCGGGGCCGCACAACCCCGGGGCGGGGCGGCCCGGCTCGCCGAGCCGGCGCCGCGCCGGGCTCTAGGCTGGCGCCGCCCCGCGCCACCGGAACGGAGACCGAGATCACCACGACCACGCCCCTCCCCGACCCGGCCCTGGCGCCCTACGGCGCGGCGGACGCCGACCTGGCGTGGCCGGGCGACGAGCTGGTCTCGCGCGTGGCGGGCGGCGAGGACCGGGCCGCCTTCTTCGAGTCCGGTCGCCAGTCGGTGCGCGACATGCGGGCCGTGCTGGGCCTGGTCGGCCGCGACCTCGGCTCCTACCGCAGCGTCCTCGACTTCGGGTGCGGGTGCGGCCGCATCCTCATGCACCTGGAGCGCCTGGCCGACACGGCCGCCGTCTTCGGCTGCGACATCGACGCCCGGGCCATCCGCTGGGCGAGCGAGCACCTGCCGTGGGCCCGCCTGGCCGTCAACCGCCCCGAGCCGCCGCTGCCGTACGACGACGCGACCTTCGACCTCGTCTACAACCACAGCGTCTTCACCCACCTCGACGAGGAGCACCAGGACCTGTGGCTGGCCGAGCTGCGCCGGGTGGCCCGGCCGGGGGCGACACTGCTGCTCACCGTCCACGGCGACAAGCCCCTGGCCGACTTCGAGGTGGCCTCGCGCAACGCCGGCGGCGACCCCGCCGCCGTGGTGGCCGAGGTCGAGCGCACCGGCATCGCCTACATCGACCGCGACTCGTTCACCGGCGGCCCCCTCGGCGACGCCTACCACTCCACGTTCCACGCCCCGTGGTACGTCATGGAGCACTGGAGCCGGTTCTTCACCGTCAAGGCCTACGTGCCCCAGCGCTCCCTCGGCTTCCAGGACGTCGTGCTCCTGGAGCGGCCG
>JBKHXC010000328.1:0-9900 GCA_046566225.1 Acidimicrobiia bacterium | reverse complement strand
CCGTCCAGGCGGTCGCCCGGCCCGGGTCGGGCGCGCGTCAACAGGGCGACATCCAGTCCGCAGCGCGGGTCGTCTCGCATGCCGTAGGCCACTGTGGCAGCGATGGCCGGCGCCAACCTCCCCCGGTCGGGGGAGCACTCGGCCGCCGGCCGGGGGATTTCCGCCCCCGGGGGCGGCGCGAGACCCCTGGGCCGGGAGAGGATCTGTCCGATCACCCGCCATGCCCGACACCCGATCCCCGGAAGGAGGTGATTTCGCATGCGACGCATCCTCACGAAGATCGCGGTTACCCTTGTCTCGGTCGCCGGTGTCGTCCTGACGCAGGCCGCCACCGCCCACGGCAGCAGCTTCAACTGGAGATGACGGCCGACGAGCACCAGGGGCAGGGCTGAGTGCCGGCTCCCTCGCCTCCGCCCCGCGACCCGCTCGGGTTCGTCGTCCTCGCCGCCGCGACCATCGGGGCCGTGGCGGCGATGGTCGTGTGGGCGGCGGTGTCGGGGGCCACGCACGGGATCGCCTGGTCGGCCCTGCTGGTGTGGGCGGTGTTCTGCGCGGTGGCCAACGTGCTGCGCGTCCCCGTCTCCGAGCACGTCTACCTGAGCCTCAGCAGCTCGGCCAACATCGCCGTGGCGGTGCTGTTCCCCCTGCCCGTGGCCGGGCCGCTGGTGTTCGTCGCCGCGCTGTCCGAGTGGGAGGTCCGGCGGGAGACGCGGGTCCTGCACGCCCTGTACAACCGGGCCCAGCTGGCCGTCTCGGTGGCGGCGGCCGCCGCCGTGTTCGAACTCGACGGGACCACCCTCCACCCGCTCAACGCCCTGGGGGCGATCCTCGCCTACCAGGCCACCAACCTGCTCCTGGTGGCGTCGGCGGAGACGACCTGCCGCCGGGTCCCCCTCGCCCGGGTCGTGCGCCGGATGCTGCCCCGGGGGCCGGCGGCGGCCACCGCCTACGTGTTCCAGTCGCTGATGGGGCTGGTCCTCGGCCTGACCTACCTGCGGGTGGGGGCGTGGGCCGTGGCCGTGCTGATGATCCCGCTCCTCGGCGCCCGCTTCGCCCTGCGGGCCGCCCGCCAGCTGGAGATGGCCGAGCGCGACCGGCGCCGGCTGTCCGACCAGCTCATCGACGAGCGGGAGCGGGAGCGGTCGCGCATCGCCAGCGACATCCACGACAGCGTCCTCCAGCAGCTGGCCGCCATCCAGATGCAGGTCGACACCGTGGGCTCGGCGCTCGACGCCGGCCGCAGCGACACGGCGGCCGACCTGGCCCGGCGCACGGCGGCGGGCATGGAGGCCGCCATCGGCGACCTGCGCCGGGTGGTGCGCAGCCTGCGCCGGATGTCGCTCGACCCCGGCGGCCTGCCCGGCACGCTCAAGCGCCTGGGCCGGTCCTTCCACGCCGCCTCGGCCGTCGAGGTGGAGGTCGACTGCGACTCCTTCACCGCCGACGTGCCGCTGTCGCTCGAGCTCCTGCTGTGCGAGTGCTGCGAGGAGGCACTCACCAACGTCGCCCGCCACGCCGCGGCATCGTCGGTGCAGGTCCGGCTCGGCAGCGACGGGAACGCCGTCGAACTGGTCGTGGTGGACAATGGCGTCGGGAGCGGCAGCGGGTGCGCCTCGTCGGGGCTCGGGCTGGTGCTCACGAGGGACAAGGTCAACCTGGCGGGAGGAGGGGTGTGGGTCGAGGGGAGGCAGGGAGCGGGGACCAAGGTGACCGTGCGCCTGCCCATCCCGCCGGCGGAGTAGGGCTCGTCACCATCGCCATCGCCGAGGACCACCGGGTGGTCGCCGAGGCCATCGCCACCATGCTGGGGTTCTCCGAGGGCTTCGAGGTGGTGGGGCTGGCCGACTCGGGGGAGGGCGCCATCGAGGTCGTGGCCCGCCACGCGCCGGACGTCGTCCTCATGGACGTGTCGCTGCACGGGCTGGGCGGCATCGAGGCCACCCGGCGCATCGTCGACCAGCACCCGGGCACGCGGGTGCTGGTGCTCACCATGCACGACGACCCCGAGACCGTGCGCGACGCGGTGGCGGCGGGCGCCTCCGGCTTCCTCCCCAAGAACGTCGGCCAGGCCGACCTGGCCGCCGCCATCCGGGCGGTCGCCGCCGGCGGCGGGTTCCTGCACCCGTCGGTCACCCGCCCCTTCCTCAAGGCCTTCGGCGAGCTGGCCGAGTCGGCCCAGCCCCAGGTGCGCCTCACCGAGCGGGAGTACGACGTGCTCGAGCAGCTGGCCACCGGCAAGACCACCAGGGAGATCGCCCGGGAGCTGTTCGTGGGCGAGGAGACGGTCAAGACCCACCTGAGCAGCGTCTACCAGAAGCTGGGCGTCACCGACCGGGTCCAGGCCGTCGCCGCCGCCCTGCGCCGCGGCCGGGTGAAGTAGTACTTCGACCTCATTCGTTCGCTTCGCTCACTCCATTCGGTCGAGTCGGATCGTGCTCGGGCGCCGGCGACCGGCGGGGGCTCAGCGGTAGACGTGCACCTCCGCGCCCAGGGGCATCACGCCGTTGGCCCAGATGAAGTCGATGGCGGCGTTGGTGACCCGCACGCAGCCGTGCGAGGCCGGGAAGGGCGGCACGCTGGGCGAGCCGTGGATGGCGTAGCCGCCCACGAAGTACTTGGGCCGGAACAGATGCCCCAGCTCGGAGATGCGCAGGCCGTCGATCTGGCGCACGACCCGGAAGCGGCCCTCGGGCGTCACCGCCACCTTGCCCCGGCCGTAGGTGCGCCCGTTGCCGGTGGAGGTGTTGAACACCCACTCGGTCCGGCCGTCGACGGCCACGATGATGATCTGGCGGGTCTTGTCGATCTCGACGACCCGGCCGCTGGTCGTGCGCGGCGTCACCGGGCCGGCGGTCTCGAGGAGGCGCATCTCGGCGGCGTCGAGGTGGCCGTCGCGGGGCAGGCCGTTGGCCTTCTGGAAGGCGTAGACCTGCTGGGTGGTCAAGGGCGAGAAGCGCCCGTCGACGCTGCCCCAGTAGCCCAGGGCCAGCAGCCGGCGCTGGAGGTCCTCGACCGACGGGCCGACGGCGCCCGGCCGCAGCACCGGCCGCCCGCCGACCACCCAGTAGCCGCCCGCCGCGCTGCGGGCGGCGCCCACCACCCGGGTGCCGGCCACCAGCCGACCGGTGGCCGAGCCCAGGGCCGGGGCGTCGCCGAAGGCCGACACCTCCCCGTCGTCGGCCACCAGCCAGTAGCCGCGGCCGGTCTCCGAGGCCGCCATGGCGGTGGTCGGCCGCCCCGGCGACCCGGCCCGGGAGCCGGCGTAGGCGGCGTCGCCGAACGCGAACAGCCCGCCGTCGCCCGCCGCCATCCAGTACCCCCCGCCCGAGGGCGTGGCGGCCACGGCGACCACCGGCTGGTTCAGCGGGGTGGCGCCCATGGACCCGAGGAAGCGGGCGTCGCCGAAGGAGAACAGGCCGCCGTCGCGGGCCACCAGCCAGTACCCGCCGCCCGAGGGCGTGGAGGCCATGCCCACCACCGGCTGGCTGAGGGGCGTGGCGCCCATCGAGCCCAGGAAGGGGGCGGCGCCGAAGGCGAAGACCCCGCCGTCGGCGGCCACCAGCCAGTAGCCGTCGCCGGCCGGCGTCGCCGCCATCCCGACGACGGGCTGGCGGAGGTCGAGGCCCCCCGTGGAGCCGTGGAAGGCGGCGTCGCCGTAGGCGAACACCCCGCCGTCGCCCCCCACCAGCCAGTAGCCGGCCCCACCCGGCGACCCGGCCCTGCCCACCAGCGGGCTGCGCAGGTCGTCCACCGCGGGGGCGCCGAGGACGGCGGCCGACCCGAAGCCGACCACGACGCCCTCGCCTGCGCCCTGGGCGCCGGCCGGGGCGGCCCCCGCCACCGGTGAGAGGGCCGTCGCCAGCAGGGCGAGCAGGACGGTCAGGCGCCGGGGCATGGCCGGGAATACTGCCACGCCGCAGCCTGGGCGGCGGTGACCGGCGCCCCGAGGGGCGCTCCCACCTGGGTGACCCCAACCGGCGCGCAAGTCCGGTCGCCGGCCGGCCGATACAAGCGCCATGCCCTACTCGGCGGAGATCAGCCGCGCCAACCCGACCTGCTTCCTGTTCCTGATCGACCAGTCGGAGTCGATGAGGGAGCTCATCGGCGGTGGGGACCGGCCCATGACGAAGGCCGAGGCGGTGGCCGACGCCGTCAACCGCCTGCTGTCCGAGCTGTCGATCAAGTGCGCCAAGGAGGACGGCGTGCGCGACTACTTCCACGTCGGCGTGGTCGGCTACGGCGCCTCGGTGGGCCCCATCTTCGACGGCGACCTGGCCGGGAGGGACCTGGTGCCCCTCAGCGAGGTGGCGGCGCGGCCCGCCCGCATGGAGGAGCGCCAGCGGCCCTACGGGCGCCACGCCGCCCGCCGGACGGTGAGGTTCCCCACCTGGTTCTCCCCCGTGGCCTACGGCGACACCCCGATGTGCGCCGCCCTGGCGCGGGCGTCCGCCACCATCTCGGCCTGGCTCGCCGCCCACCCCGGGTGCTTCCCGCCGGTGGTCGTGAACATCACCGACGGGGCGTCGACCGACGGCGACCCGGTGCCCCACGCGCTGGCCCTCCAGCGCCTGACCAGCGCCGACGGCCACGTCCTGCTGTTCAACCTGCACCTGTCCTCCGACCGCAGCGAGCCGGTGGTGTTCGCGGCGTCGGGCGACGACCTGCCCGACGACCACGCCCGCCAGCTCCACCGCATGTCCAGCGTCCTGCCCGAGCCGATGCGCCTGGCCGCCGCCCGCCAGGACCTGGACATCGGCGACGGCGCCCGGGGCTTCGCCTTCAACGCCGACATCAGCGCCATCGTGCAGTTCCTCGACGTCGGCACGCAGGTGCTGGCGCTGCGCTGAGCGGCGCCGCCCCGGACGGGACGCCTCGCGTGCGCTCGGTCGTCTCGTCGTTCTGGCTCCCCCGCCACGGGAGCCCGGTCGAGCACTACGAGGACGCCTTCTGCCCCCGGGGCACGGGCGTGCAGCGCGGGCCGCGGCTGCGGGTGGCGGTGGCCGACGGCGCCAGCGAGAGCATGCTGAGCGGGCTCTGGGCCGAGCTGCTGGTCCGCAGCTGGTGCCGGTCGCGCCGGCGCGACATGGCCGGCGCCGTCGAGGCGGCCATGTCGGCGTGGCACGGGGCGCTCGGCTCCTACCTGGAGAGCCGGCGGGCGGCGTGCCGGCCCATCGAGTGGTTCGAGCAGCCGGGCCTCGACCGCGGCGCCCACGCCACCGTCCTCGGCGTCGAGCTGGGCTGGTCGGCCGAGGGCGCCACCTGGCGGGCCGAGTCGCTGGGCGACTCGTGCCTGTTCCAGGTCCACGGCGACGACCTGGTCGCCGCCTTCCCGCTCGACGACGCCGGCGCCTTCGGCAACACGCCGCCGCTGGTGCCCACCCACGCCGCGCAGCTTCCCCGGGTGGTCGCCTCGCTCGAGCGGGCCGAGGGGCGCTGCACGGACGGCGACGTGCTGTTCCTCGCCACCGACGCCCTGGCGGCCTGGTTCCTCGCCAGCGCGGCAGCGGGCGGGGCGCCGTGGCGGGAGCTGTCCGCCCTGTCCCCCGGCGACGCCGGTGGCTTCGCCGCCTGGGCGGCGAGCCGGCGCCACGCCGGGCTGCTCCGCAACGACGACGTGACGGTGGTGCGGGTGGAGGTGGGCCGGCGATGAGGGTGCCCTCCGCCACCGCCTACGCCGAGGCCCTCCAGCACGCCTCGACGTGCCTGGCCGACCCCGTGCTGGCCGCTGCCGCGCCCCTCCTCGGGCCCCTGGGCCTGCCCCGCGCCATCAGCGGCAACGTCGCCACCGTGTTCCGCCTCGACGGCGACGACGGGCGGAGCTGGGCCGTGCGCTGCTTCGTCCGCCCGGTGCACGACGAGCGCCAGCGCTACGAGGCGGTGGCCGCCCACCTGGCCACGCTGAGGTCCGCCTGGCGGGTGCCGTTCGAGATCCAGCCCCTCGGGATCCGGGTGGACGGCCGGTGGTGGCCCATCGTCAAGATGGCGTGGGCGCCGGGGACGTCGCTCGTCCCCTGGGTGGAGCGCCACCTGTGGGACGGGGCGGCCCTGGCCTACCAGGCCGTGCGCTTCGCCGAGCTGGTCGAGCGGCTGGCGGCCGACGGCGTGGCCCACGGCGACCTGCAGCACGGCAACGTCCTGGTGGCCCCGGGCGGCGACCTCCGCCTGGTCGACTACGACGGGATGTGGGTGCCGGCCCTCGACGGCCGGGCGGGGACCGAGCGGGGTCACCGCCACTACCAGCACCCCGGGCGCCAGCGGGCCGACTTCGGCCCCCGCCTCGACGCCTTCTCCGGCTGGGTGATCTACGCCTCCCTCGCCGCCCTGGCCGCCGACCCGCTGCTGTGGGGCCGCCTCGACGGCGGCGAGGAGGCGCTCCTGCTGCGCGAGCACGACCTGGCCGACCCGGCGAGGTCGGCCGGCTTCGCGGCCCTCGAGGCCAGCCCCGGCGCAGGCGTGGCCGCCCTGGGCGCCCTCCTCCGGTCGTTCCTCGAGCGCCACCCCGACGACGTGCCGCCCCTGTCGCTTGCCACCGCCCCCCTGCCGTCCACCGGCGGGCGCGCCCCCGGGTCGCCGAGGCACCCGGCGCCGGTCGGAGCCGACCGGCGCCGCTCCCTCCACGAGGCGCTGGGCGGTCGGTCGGCGGCGGCGGGCGGTCGGCGCGACACTCCCGACGGGGCACCGGCGGCGGGCGGGGGGCACCGGCGGCCAGCCCCCCGCCCGGCGTTCGCCGAGGTGGTGGGCCCCGCCCGCGCCGCCCTCGCCCGGGGGGCGGGGGCGTCGGCGGTGCTCGCCGTGGTGGGTGCCGCCGTGGCGCCCCTGGTCGCCCTCGCCGGCCCCGTCGCCGCCGCCGTGGTGGCGGCGTGGCGGCTGCGCGGCCTGTACCGCTCGGCGCCCGGGAGGTCGGCCGCCGAGCGGGCCGGCGCGGCGCTGGCCGGTCCCCGCCGGGCGGTCGAGCAGGCGGCAGCGGCCGTCGAGCGCCTGGCCGCGGAGCGGGCCGCCCTGGACCGGGCCGCGGCGGCAGCCGACGAGGAGGCACGCGCCGAGCGGGAGCGGCTGCGCCGGCGCCGCGACGACGACCTGGCCCGGGTCGACAAGGAGCTGGACGCCGCCCTGGCCGCCGTGGGCGAGCGCGAGCGGGAGGTGCAGCGGGCCGAGCTCGACGCCCGGGCCGCCGCCCTCGTCGAGCTCCAGGCCCGGGTGGTCGACGACCACCTCGGCCACCACAGCCTGGCGGCGGCGACGTCCGCGGGCGGCGTGAGCACCCAGGTGGTGCGCCGCCTGTCGCTCGACGGGGTGCGCACGGCGGCCGACTTCACCGGCGTGGAGCTCGAGCGCACCGGGGCGGTCGTGGTGGCCCGGGACGGCCGGCGGCTCACCGTGGGGGCGGTCGGCCCGGCCGAGGCGGCCGCCATGATGGCCTGGCGGGGCCAGGTCGTGGTGGCCGCCCGCATGAAGGTGCCGACCACCCTGCCGCCCGGGGCCCTGGCCGCCATCCGGGCCGCCCACGACGCCCGCCGCGCCGCCCTCGCGGCCGAGGCCGACGCCGCCCGGCACGGGGCGCGACGGCGGGCGGCGGCGGTGCGGGCGGCCGCCGCCCGGGAGGAGTCGGCTCTCACCGCCCGGCGGGCGAAGGCGGCGGTGGGCGCCGCCCGCCGCCGGGTCGAGGTGGACCGCCTGCTGGTGACGGCGGGCAAGGACGCCGCCGAGGCGCGGTGGCACCTGGAGCAGGCCGAGGGGGAGCACGGCCTCGCCGCCCCGGCCACCGCCGGCGCCTTCCTGCGGGCGGTGGCCGGGCTCCGCCCCCCGTCCGGGGGGTCGGCCCCGCTCTCCTAGGCTGGCCCGGTGAACCGGCTGGCCGACGAGACGAGCCCCTACCTGCGCCAGCACCGGGACAACCCCGTGGACTGGCACCCGTGGGGGGAGGAGGCGTTCGCCCGGGCCCGGGCCGAGGACAAGCCGCTGCTGCTCTCCGTCGGCTACTCGGCCTGCCACTGGTGCCACGTGATGGCCCACGAGTCCTTCGAGGACCCGGCCGTGGCCGCCGTCATGAACGAGCTGTTCGTGTGCGTGAAGGTCGACCGCGAGGAGCGGCCCGACGTCGACGCCGTCTACATGGAGGCGGTGCAGGCCATGACGGGCCAGGGCGGCTGGCCCATGACCGTGTTCCTCACCCCCGACGGGCGGCCCTTCTTCGGCGGCACCTACTTCCCCAAGACGGCATGGGGCGGCCGGCCCGGCTTCGTCGACGTCATGCGGGCGGTGGCCGAGGCCTGGCGCGACCGGCGCGACCAGCTGGTGGGCCAGGCCGACCAGCTCTCGCAGTCGATCGGCGCCCGGTCGGCGGCGCTGGCGGCGGGCGGGGGCGGCGCCGTCGGCCCCGGGCTGGTCGACGCCGCCCTGGGCGCCCTGCGGTCGTCGTTCGACGCCGAGTGGGGCGGGTTCGGCCGGGCCCCCAAGTTCCCGACGCCGACCAACGTCGAGCTGGTCCTGCGGGCCTGGGCCCGGGGGGGCGGGCGCGACCCGGCCACCCTGGCCATGGCCACGACCACCCTCGACGCCATGGCCTCGGGCGGCATCTACGACCACCTGGGCGGCGGCTTCGCCCGCTACTCGGTCGACAACTTCTGGATGGTCCCCCACTTCGAGAAGATGCTCTACGACCAGGCCGGGCTGGTGCGGGCCTACGCCCACGCCTGGCAGGCGACGGGGGCGGCCCGCTACCACCAGGTCGTCGAGGAGACGGTGGGCTACGTGCTGCGCGACCTGCGGGCGCCCGAGGGGGGGCTGTACTCCGCCGAGGACGCCGACTCGGAGGGCGAGGAGGGCCGCTTCTACGTCTGGCGCCACGACGAGCTGGCCGACGTCGGGGGCCCGGAGGCGGTGGCGTGGTACGGCGCCACCCCGGCCGGCAACTTCGAGGGGGCCAACATCCTGCACCGGCCCGTCCGGGGCGACCTGCTGCGGCCGCCGGAGGTCGAGCAGGCACGACAGCGGCTGTTCGAGGTGCGGGAGAAGCGGGTGCGCCCCGGCCTCGACGACAAGGTGCTCACCGAGTGGAACGCCATGTTCACCTCCGCCCTGGCCGAGGCGGGTGCCGCCCTCGGCCGCCCGGAGTGGGTGGCGTCGGCGGTGGAGACGGCCGAGTTCCTCCTGGGCTCGCTGCGCCGGGCCGACGGTCGCTGGCTGCGCTCCTGGCAGCGCGACGGCGGCGCCCGCCACCTGGCCTACGCCGTCGACCACGCCTGGCTGGTCGACGCCTTCACCCGCCTGGGGGAGGCCACCGGCGAGGCCCGCTGGATCGATGCCGCCCGGGATGCCGCCGACGCGCTGCTGGGCCTGTTCGCCGACCCCGGCGGGCCCGGGTTCTTCACCGTCGGCTCCGACGGCGAGCAGCTCATCGTGCGCCAGAAGGACCTGTTCGACGGGGCCACGCCGTCCTCCAACGCCGTGGCCGCCAACGCCCTGCTGCGGCTGTCGGCCCTCACCGGCGAGCGGGCCTACGCCGAGCCGGCCGTCGCCGTGCTCGACGCCATGGCCGGCCTGATGGGCGAGCACCCGGGCGCCTTCACCCACCTGGTGGCGGCGGCGGACCTGCACGTCGACGGGCTGGCCCAGGTGGTGGTGGCCGGCGACCGGCCCGAGCTGGTGCGCGCCCTGCAGTCCCGGTACCTCCCGGGCGCCGTGCTGGCTTGGGGCGAGCCCTACCCGTCGCCGCTGTGGGAGGGCCGGGCGCCGGGCCGCGCCTACGTCTGCCGGGACTTCGCCTGCCGGCTCCCGGCCTCCACGGTGGACGAGCTGGTCGCCCAGCTCGGCTGACCGCGCCACCATCCACCACTGCGGCCACGGCCGTTGCCAGCATGGTTTCCGGGGCCGTCACTCTCGCGGGCCAGACCTCCCTCG
>JBKHXC010000327.1:0-11113 GCA_046566225.1 Acidimicrobiia bacterium | reverse complement strand
TCGGGACCCCACAGGGTCCCGATCCGATACCAGAGCGGTCGACCGGGGGCCGCGGCGGGAGGTTTCGTGATACCGCACCGGGGTAGGAGCGGCCCATGTGCGGGTTGGCCGGTCAGTTGACGGTCGGCCGCGCCAGCGCTGATGTCGGGGCTGTCGCCCGCATGACGGCGACCATGGCGGACCGGGGGCCCGACGACGCGGGCGCGTGGTCGGGAGGCGGGGTGGCGCTCGGCCACCGCCGCCTCCAGGTGATCGACCTCTCCCGGGCCGGCGCCCAGCCCATGGTCGACGACGAGCTCGACCTCGTCATCGCGTTCAACGGCTGCATCTACAACTACAAGCAGCTGCGCGGCGAGCTGGAGGCGCTCGGCTACCGGTTCTCCTCCACCGGCGACACCGAGGTGCTCCTGAAGGCCTACCACCGCTGGGGCACCTCGTTCGTCCACCGGCTGCACGGCATGTTCGCCCTGTGCATCGTCGAGCGCGGCTCCGGGCGCGCCGTCCTGGCGCGCGACCGCCTCGGCATCAAGCCCCTCTACACCGCCGAGGTGGGCGGGTCGCTGCGGTTCGCGTCCACGCTGCCCGCGCTCCTCGCCGGTGGCGGCGTCGACACGTCGGTCGACCCGGTGGCCCTCCACCACTACCGGAGCTTCCACAGCGTCGTCCCCCCGCCCCGCACCATCCTCGCCGGCGTCCGCAAGCTGGAGCCGGCCACGCTGCTGGTCGTCGAGGCGGACGGCACCCGGCGCAGCGAGCGGTACTGGGAGCCGTCGTTCGAGCGCCGCCCCGACCAGGCCGGGATGCCGGCGGGCGAGTGGGAGGAGGCCGTGCTGGCGGCGCTGCGCGTCGCCGTCGAGCGCCGGCTGGTGGCCGACGTGCCGGTCGGCGTGCTCCTCTCCGGGGGCCTGGACTCCAGCCTCATCGTCGGCCTCCTCGCCGAGGCGGGCCAGGCGGGCCTGGCGACGTTCAGCATCGGGTTCGAGCCGGTGGGGGGCATCGCCGGCGACGAGTTCCGCTACAGCGACGTGGTGGCCGACCGCTTCGCCACCGACCACACCAGGATCCGCGTCGGCCCCGACGCCATGCTGCCGGCGCTCACGGCGGCGGTGGGCGCCATGAGCGAGCCGATGGTGAGCCACGACTGCGTGGCCTTCCACCTCCTGGCCCGGGAGGTGTCGAAGTCGGTGCGCGTGGTGCAGTCGGGGCAGGGCGCCGACGAGGTCTTCGCCGGCTACCACTGGTACCCGCCGCTGGCCGGGGTGGGCCCCGACCAGGCCCTCGACTCCTACGCCCGGGCCTTCTTCGACCGTCCCCACGCCGCCCTGGCCGACCTCGTCGCGCCCGACCACCTCGTCGCCGGCGACGTGAGCCGGGCCTTCGTGGCCGAGCACTTCTCCCGGCCGGGCGCGGCCACGGCGGTGGACCGGGCGCTGCGCCTCGACACCGAGGTGATGCTCGTCGACGACCCGGTCAAGCGGGTCGACAACATGACCATGGCGTGGGGCCTGGAGGGGCGGGTGCCGTTCCTGGACCACGAGGTCGTCGAGCTGGCCGCCGCCTGCCCGCCCGAGCTCAAGCTGGCCCACGGCGGCAAGGGCGTCCTGAAGGAGGCGGCCCGGCGGGTCATCCCCGCCGAGGTGATCGACCGGCCCAAGGGCTACTTCCCGGTGCCGGCGCTGACCCACCTCCAGGGGGCGTACCTCGACCTCGTGCGCGAGGCCCTCTACGCGCCGGAGGCCAAGGAGCGGGGCCTGTTCCGGGCCTCGGCGGTGGACGAGCTGCTGGCCGCGCCCAACGACCACCTGACGCCCCTGGGGGGGAACCGCCTGTGGCAGCTGGGCCTGCTCGAGCTGTGGCTCCAGGCCCACCTGCCGTGAGGCCGGCGCCGGGCGCCGGGACGGGCGTCGTCCCCGACGTGGCCCTGGACTGCGGGTGGGGCCGGCTGGTGTTCGGCCAGACCTTCGCCGACGAGCGCACGCTGGGCGCCGTGCTGCGGGCCGAGGAGCGGGGCCAGCGCGACATCTGCGCCTACCACCCGGAGCCCCACGTGCTGGTGGCGTCGGCGCCCCACGAGCTGTTCATCGACCCCTCCCACACCTACCGGCGCCGGCTCGGCGGCGACGACCACCTGCCCGGCGGCGCCGAGCACGTCGTGGTCGTCAGGGCGACGGCCGCCGACCTGGAGACGGTGAACCGGATCTACCTCCAGGCGGGCATGGTCACCGCCCCGATCGAGGTGCTGGAGGCCAACCTCGGCTCCGGGCCGTTCCTGCACGTCGTCGCCAAGGACCGCCGCGACGGGAGGGTCGTCGGCACCGCCACCGGCGTCGACCACCTCGCCGCCTTCGGCGACCCCGAGGGGGGGTCGAGCGCGTGGGCGGTCGCCGTCGAGCCGCAGTCCCAGGGAGCCGGCGTGGGCCAGGCGCTGACCGCCTCGCTGGCGGCCGAGATGGAGCGGCGGGGACGGCGCTTCGTCGACGTCACCGTGCTGCACGACAACGCCGCCGCCCGCCGGCTCTACGAGCGGCTGGGCTTCGTCCGCGTCCCCATGTTCTGCGTGAAGCGCAAGAACCCGATCAACGAGCGCTTCTTCGTGCCGCCCCCGGGACCGGGGTTCGACCGGCTCAACCCCTACGCCCGGATCATCGCCGACGAGGCCCGGCGCCGGGGGATCATCGTCGAGGTGCTCGACGCCGAGGGCGGCTTCCTCCGGCTGACCTACGGCGGGCGGTCGGTGGTGACGCGCGAGTCGCTGTCCGAGCTGACGTCGGGCGTGGCCGTGAGCTGGTGCGACGACAAGCGGGTGACGCGGCGGGTGCTGGCCGGTGCCGGCCTGGAGGTCCCCCGGGGCGTGGCGTCGGCCACCCCCGAGGCCGACGCCGCCTTCCTCGCCGAGGTGGGCGAGGTCGTGGTCAAGCCCGCTCGGGGCGAGCAGGGCCGGGGCATCACGGTGGGCGTCCGCCACGCCGGCGAGCTCCCCGCCGCCGTCGACCTCGCCCGCCGGCACGGCCCCGACGTGCTGCTCGAGGAGCGCTGCCCCGGGGAGGACGTGCGGGTGGTGGTCATCGACGGCTCCGTCGTCGCCGCCGCCGTGCGGCGCCCGGCCACGATCGTGGGCGACGGGAGCGCGACGGTGGCCGAGCTGGTCGCCGCCGAGAGCCGCCGGCGGGCGGCGGCGACCGGGGGCGAGTCGTCCATACCGCTCGACGAGGCGACGGCGGCCACGGTGCGCGCCGCCGGCCACGGGATGGACGACGTGCTGGCCACGGGGACGTCGCTGGCGGTGCGGCGGACGGCGAACCTCCACACCGGCGGCACCATCCACGACGTCACCCAGCGCCTGCACCCGGCGCTCGGCGAGGCCGCCGTCAGGGCGGCCGAGGTCCTGCGCCTGCCGGTCACCGGCATCGACCTGCTCGTGCCCGACCTGGAGCGGCCCGGGTACGTGGTCGTGGAGGCCAACGAGCGACCGGGCCTGGCCAACCACGAGCCGCAGCCGACGGCCCAGCGGTTCGTGGACCTCCTCTTCCCCGGCACCCAGGCCCTGCCCCGGCCCTGGCAGCCGGGGTCCGCCAACTAGGCCGATGCCCTCGCTGCCGGCGATCGACATGGGCTACGTGCAGGACGTGCTGCTCCGCCTGCTGCGCACCCCGAGCCCCTCGGGGCGGACCGACCAGGTCATGCAGCTCGTCGGCGAGGAGCTCACCGCCCTCGGCGTGCCCTTCACCATGACCCGCCGGGGCGCCATCGTGGCCAACCTGCGGGGGACGGCGGACCCGGCGGGCCCCGACCGGGCCATCGTCGTCCACGCCGACACCATCGGCTGCATGGTGAAGCGGGTGAAGGAGTCGGGCCGGCTGGAGCTGGCGCCCATCGGCACCCACAGCGCCCGCTTCTCGGAGGGGGCGCGCGTCACCATCTTCGTCGACGACCTCGAACAGCAGCTCTACACCGGGACCATCCTGCCCCTCATGGCCAGCGGCCACCGCTACGGCGACGCCGTCGACGCCCAGGGCGTGGGCTGGGAGCAGGTGGAGGTCCGCGTCGACGAGGACGTGGCCTCGCCCGGCGACGTGGCCGCCTGCGGCATCCAGGTCGGCGACGTCGTGGCCCTCGACGCCCAGCCCGAGGTCACGGCGTCGGGCTTCGTCAGGTCCCGGCACCTCGACGACAAGGGCGGCATCGCCGCCGCCCTGGGGACGTGCAAGGCCGTGCTGGACGCCGGCGCCGTGCTGCCCGTCGACGCGCACCTGCTCATCACCATCGCCGAGGAGGTCGGCCTGGGGGCGACGCACGGCATCGACCCCGACGTCGCCGAGCTGGTGTCCATCGACACCGCGGTGGTGGCCCCCGGCCAGACGTCGAGCGAGCGCACCGTCAACATCGTCATGCAGGACGCGTCGGGGCCGTTCGACTACCACCTCGCCCGCCGGCTGTCGGCGCTGGCCACCGAGCACGGCATCGACCACCGGCGCGACCTCTACACCTACTACCGCTCCGACGCGGCGTCGGCCCTCCAGGCGGGGGCGGAGACCCGCGCGGCGGTGATGGGGTTCGGGATCGACGCCTCCCACGGCCACGAGCGCACCCACCTCGACGGCATCCGGCGCACGGCCGAGCTGGCCGCCGTCTACCTCCAGACCGAGCTCACCTTCCCCTACTGGGACGCCGGGCCGCGGGGCGAGCTGCGGGACTTCCCCAGCCGGTCGGTGCAGCCGGCGGTGGAGCAGCGGCCCTGCTGAGGGAACGGCGACGCCCTCAGGCCCCCCGGCGCCGCACCGCCCGGCGCTGCTCGATGAAGTCGACGAGCACGTAGTCGCCCAGGGTCTCCGGCGTGGTGAAGAACGCCCGCCCCCGGTTCAGCTCGGTCAGCTTCTCCACGAAGGAGGTGAGGGCCCGGGTGGCGTCGAGCATGAAGGTGTTGATGCGGATGCCCTCCCGGGTGCAGCGGTTCACCTCGGCCAGGGTGGCGTCGACCGTCTCCCGCACCGGCGGGTAGTGGAAGAACACCTCGCCGTCGGGGCGGACGTGGGCCGTCGGCTCGCCGTCGGTCACCAGGATGACCTGGCGGGTGCTGGGCCGGGACGCCAGCATCCGCCGGGCCAGGGCCAGGCCGTGCTGGAGGTTGGTGCCGAACACGAAGTCCCACGACACCTCCGGGAGCTGGTGGGCCTTCAGCTCCCGGGCCACCTCGCTGAATCCGACGATGCCCAGGTAGTCGCGGGGGAACTGCGACGAGATGAGGGCGTGCAGGGCGACGGCCACCTTCTTGGCGGCCAGGAAGTTGTCCCTCATGGGCATCGAGAGCGACAGGTCGAGCATGAGCACGGTGGACGTGCGGGTGAGGGTCTCGGACCGCTCGACCTCGAAGTCCTCGGGCGCCAGGCGCACCGGCAGGCCGGCGCCGCCCCGGGCCACGGCGCGGCGCACCGTGCGCTCGATGTTGACGTCGAAGGGGTCGCCGAACTCGTAGGGCTTGGTCTGGTGGGCCCGCTCGCCGCCGCCCCCGGCCCGCTCCACCTGGTGGCCGCCCAGCCGGTCGCGGGCCAACCTGGTGAACAGCTCGGCCAGCGCATGGTGGCCGATCCGGCGCAGGCCCCTGGGCGTCAGTTCCAGGCGCCCGTCCCGGTGCTCGACCAGCCCGGCCTGCTCCAGGGCCCGGGAGAGCCGGGCCAGCCGCTCCAGGTCGCGGGCGGCGTCGGGGCCGAGCAGGGCCCGGGCCCGCTCCGGGTCGACGTCGGCCAGCGCGCCGGGCGACGCCGCGCCCCGCAGCAGGCTCTCCAGGTCGTCGAGGTCGCCCAGCTCGTCGAGCACGGCGGCGCCGTCGGCCATGCCCAGCGGGTCGCCGCCGGCGAAGGCGTAGCTCCGGTCCCAGCCGGCGCCCGGGAAGGCGCCCTGGAGGTTGGCCCGCAGGCGCTCCACCTGCCAGGCCAGGTCCAGGTCGCCCAGGAGCTGGTCGGACAGCGCCTGGAGCTGCGCCCGCTGCTCGGGCGTCATCGAGTTGAGCATGGCCTGGGCCGCCGCCATCTGGGACGCCAGCTGCTCCAGCAGCTCGTCGAGCGTGGCCGGCCGGTCGGGGAAGAGGTCGTCGAAGCGCTCCATGAACCGCTCGAACGCGTCCGCCGTGTCCTGGCCCGCCGCCCGCATCTCGAGCAGGTCGTTCAGCGCCGAGAACATCTCCCGCAGGCGGGCCACCTGCTCGGGCGACAGGTTCGCCATGGCCTCCGACATCCGGTTGAACCGGCTCTGGAGCAGCTCCCGGCGCAGCCGGTCCAGCAGCTCCTCGAACCGCTCGGCCGCCCCCGGGGAGGTGAACTCGTGGCCCCGCAGGGCCTGCACCCGCCCCGCCAGGTCGGGGGGCAGCAGGTCGAGGCGCAGGCGGCGCTCGGCCATGGCCTGCTCGGTCACCTCCCGCCGGCGGGCGTCGCCCGACTGCCGGGCCTGGTCGACCAGGCGCTCGATGGCCCGGCGGTCGGCGTCGACCACCTGGCGCAGCTCGCCGGCGATGTCCTCGTAGGCGCCGCCCGGGTCGTGGCGGTCGAGGAGCTGGCGGCGGCGCTCCCGGAGGCGCTCCAGCAGGTCGCGCAGCCCGGCCACCCGCTCGCCAGCCCGGTCCCGGAAGCCCTGCTGGAGCAGCCGGCGCAGGGCGGGGCTGACGTCGCCGTGGTACAGCAGGTCGTCGGTGATCTCCGACAGGACGGCGTCGCCGTCCAGCTCGGATCCGGCCTGGGTGCCGTCCCAGCGCGAGTACCCGTAGCGGCGGGCCACCCCACGAGCCTAAGGCCGCCGGCGTGCGGGTCAGCGCCCCCGGTACGCCGCCCGGGCGCCCGCCGCCTCCTTGTTGAGCCGGCGGGAGAGGTGGAGCCCCTCCAGCACGAACTCCACCGCGCTGGCCACCGCCGCCGGCGACTCCCCGCCGGCCAGCTCCAGCACCGGCCGGCGCAGGGCGGGCACCCGGGCCAGCACGTCGGCGTAGGCCGACGCCGGCACGTCGTCGCCGGCGTGGACGACCAGCGCCGGGTCCTCGAAGGCCATCACCACGTCGCCCAGCTGCGACAGCGGGCAGCGGTCCTTGAACACGGTGAGGACGGCGGAGCGCACCAGGCGGTCGACGACGCCCTCGTCCCGGGCGTCGTCGAAGGAGTCGATCTCCACCTTGCCGGCGGTGGAGGCGGCGAGGGCCTCCAGGTCGCAGATGCGGGGGACGGCATCGGGCTCCCCCAGGCGCAGGGCCCGGCGGGCGGCGTTGGCGCCGAGCGTCTCGGCGTTGGCGATGCTGAGCCGCACCGACACGCCCGAGCGCTGGTTGACGTGGGAGCTGGCCCGGGCCAGGTGGCTCACGGTGGCGACGATCTCGGCCATGAAGTCGGGGAGCTGCACGCGCACGCCCAGGCCGTCGAGGGGCGACGCCTCCTGGGCGACCACGGCCAGCTCGGTCGCGACGTCCGCCGGGTAGTGGGTGCGGACCTGGGCGCCGAAGCGGTCCTTCAGCGGCGTGATGATCCGCCCCCGGTTGGTGTAGTCCTCGGGGTTGGCCGACGCCACCAGCAGGACGTCGAGGGGCAGGCGGACCTTGTACCCGCGGATCTGCACGTCGCGCTCCTCGAGCACGTTGAGCAGGCCGACCTGGATGCGCTCGGCCAGGTCGGGCAGCTCGTTGATGGCGAAGATGCCCCGGTTGGTGCGGGGGACGAGCCCGTAGTGGAGGGTCAGCTCGTCGGACAGGTACCGCCCCTCGGCCACCCGGATGGGGTCGACCTCGCCGATGAGGTCGGCGATCGATGTGTCGGGGGTGGCGAGCTTCTCGCCGAAGCGGCGGTCCCGGGGGACCCACTCCACGGGCGTGTCGTCGCCCCGGTCGGCCACCAGGTCGCGGGCGTAGCGGGACACCGGGTGCTCGGGGTCGTCGTTGATCTCCGAGCCGGCGACGACGGGCAGCCACTCGTCCAGCAGGCCGGTCAGCGAGCGGATGAGGCGGGTCTTGGCCTGGCCCCGCTCGCCCAGGAAGATCACGTCATGGCCCGCCAGCAGGGCGTTCTCCAGCTGGGGGAGCACGGTGTCGTCGTAGCCGAGGACGCCCTCCACCACCGGGAGGCCGGCGGCGATGCGGGCCGCCGCGTTGCGGCGCACCTCGTGCTTCACCGGCTGCGAGCGCCACCCCGACGCCCGCAGCTCGCCCAGCGTCGCCGGCCGCGCGGTCACGGCGCCCACCCTAGGCCCGGGCCGGCGCCGCCTCGACGCGCCGCACGCCGTGACACGATGGCCGCGTGGAGATCCGCCATCACCGCTACGACGCGGTCATCGTGGGCGCCGGCGGCGCCGGCCTGCGGGCCGCCATCGAGACGGCGGGCCGGTGCCGCACGGCGGTGCTCACCAAGCTCTACCCCACCCGCTCCCACACCGGCGCGGCGCAGGGCGGCATGTGCGCGGCCCTGGCCAACGTGGAGGAGGACTCCTGGGAGTGGCACCTGTTCGACACGGTCAAGGGCGGCGACTACCTGGTCGACCAGCCGGCGGCCGAGGTCATGTGCCGGGAGGCCATCGACGCCGTCATCGAGCTCGAGCACTTCGGCCTGCCGTTCAACCGCACCCCCGAGGGGCGCATCGACCAGCGCCGCTTCGGCGGCCACACCCGCAACCACGGCGAGGCGCCCGTCCGCCGGGCGTGCTACTCGGCCGACCGCACCGGCCACATGATCCTCCAGACGCTGTACCAGCAGTGCGTGGCCCGGGGCGTCAACTTCTTCAACGAGTTCCAGGTCCTCGACGTGGCCTTCGCCGAGGGCCGGCTGGCCGCCGTCGTGGCCTACGAGCTGTCCACCGGCGACGTCCACGTCTTCAACACCAAGGCGGCCCTGTTCGCCACCGGCGGCTTCGGCAAGATGTACAAGGTCTCCTCCAACGCCCACACCCTCACCGGCGACGGGCCCGGGCTGCTGTACCGGCGGGGCATCCCCATGCAGGACATGGAGTTCTTCCAGTTCCACCCCACCGGCATCTACAAGCTGGGCATCCTGCTGTCCGAGGCGGCCCGGGGCGAGGGCGGCATCCTGCGCAACGCCGAGGGCGAGCGGTTCATGGAGCGCTACGCCCCCACCGTGAAGGACCTCGCCCCCCGGGACATGGTCGCCCGCGCCATCCAGACCGAGATCCTCGACGGGCGGGGGGTGGGCGAGGCGGCCGACGCCGTCCACCTCGACCTCACCCACCTGCCGCCCGAGCAGATCGACGCCAAGCTGCCCGACATCACCGAGTTCGTGCGCACCTACCTGGGCATCGAGCCCAAGACGGCGCCCGTCCCCATCCAGCCCACCGCCCACTACGCCATGGGCGGCATCCCCACCAACGTCGACGGCGAGGTGGTGACCGACGCCGCCGGGACGGTGGCCCCCGGCCTGTACGCGGCGGGCGAGTGCGCCTGCGTGAGCGTCCACGGCGCCAACCGGCTGGGCACCAACTCGCTGCTGGACATCGTGGTGTTCGGCAAGCGGGGCGGCGCCGCCATGGCGGCGTTCGCGGCGAGCGCCGACCTGCCGCCCGTGCCCGCCGACGCGGCGGACGACGTGGTGGGGCGGATCGACGCCGTGAAGTCGGGCGGCGGGCCCGAGAAGGTGGCGGCGGTGCGGGCCGACCTCCAGGCGTCCATGACGGAGAAGGCCTTCGTGTACCGCAGCGAGGAGTCGCTGGCCGGGGCCCTCCGCGACCTCGACGACCTCAGGGCCCGCTACCGGCAGGTCACCATCGACGACAAGGGGCCCACCTTCAACTACGACCTGACCGAGGCCCTGGAGCTGGGCTACCTGCTGGACCTGGCCGAGGCCACCGTGGCCAGCGCCCGGGCCCGCACCGAGAGCCGGGGCGCCCACTTCCGCACCGACCACCCCCTGCGGGAGGACGGGCACTGGGCCCGCCACACCCTGGCCGCCCGGGGCGAGGACGGCACCGTGACCCTGTCCTACAAGCCGGTGGTGCCCGGGAGGTACCTGCCCATGGAGCGCAAGTACTGATGGCCCTGGTCGACGTCGAGCTGCGCATCCGGCGCTACAACCCCGACACCGACGCCGGGCCCCACTGGCAGGACTTCCACGTGCGGGCCGAGCCGACCGACCGCGTGCTCGACGCCCTCCACACCGTGAAGTGGGAGCAGGACGGCACCCTCAGCTTCCGCCGCTCGTGCGCCCACGGGGTGTGCGGTTCCGACGCCATGATGATCAACGGCGCCAACGCCCTGGCCTGCATCGAGCTGGTGCGGGACGCGGCCGGGCCGCGGGGCGGGCGGGTCACCGTGGAGCCCATCCGGGGCCTGCCGGTGATCAAGGACCTGGTCGTGGACATGGAGCCGTTCTTCGCCCAGTACCGCTCGGTGCTCCCCTACCTGGTCAACCGGGACGACCCCGGCTACACCGAGCGCCTCCAGTCCCCCGAGGACCGGGCCCGCTACGACGACACCACCAAGTGCATCCTGTGCGCGGCGTGCACCACCTCGTGCCCGGTGTTCTGGGGCAACTCGGGCTACGTCGGGCCGGCCGCCATCGTCAACGCCCACCGGTTCGTCTTCGACAGCCGCGACCAGGCCGGCGCCGAGCGGCTGGACGTCCTCAACCAGCGGTCGGGGGCGTGGAGGTGCCGCACGGCGTTCAGCTGCACCGAGGCCTGCCCCCGGGGGATCAAGGTCACCCAGGCCATCCAGGAGGTCAAGCGCGCCATCCTCACCGACCGGGTGTGAGGCCCGGTCGGGCCGTCTACGCCTGCCGGCCGCCCGTCGTCACGCACTCCTGGCTGGCGGTCCCGTAGGTGTTGCCGAACCACGCGTTGGCGTCGCAGCCCGGGTTGCCGTCGTGCAGGTCGAAGGCCGGCCCGAAGACCGGGTGCACGATGGTGGGCAGCACGACGTTGCCGACCGCCGTGTTGTCGCGGACCACGTTGTTCGTGGCGCCGGGGATGGTGGCGATGGTCGGGTGCGGCCCGCGGACCGAGATGCCGTTGTCGGCGTTGCCCGTCACCGTGTTGCCGACCACGGTGATGCGCTGGCTGCGGTTGAACACGATGATGCCGCTGCCGCGCCGCGCCGCCTCCCGGAAGAACCCGTTGCCGGACACCGTGTTGCCGCGGA
>JBKHXC010000326.1:0-1974 GCA_046566225.1 Acidimicrobiia bacterium | reverse complement strand
CGTGCTCCCGCCAAGAACCGCAGACCAACGAACAGGAGGAAGCAGTGAACAAGACCCAGCTCATCGGCCGACTGACCAAGGACCCCGAGCTCCGCTACACCCCGAGCGGCATGGCCACCACCACCGTCCGCCTCGCCGTCCCCCGGCGCAAGCGCAACGGCGAGGAGCAGCCCCCCGTCTACATCGACGTGGTGACCTTCGACAAGCAGGCCGAGGCGGTCGCCGAGTACCTGGCCAAGGGCCGGCGGGTCGCCGTCAGCGGGCGCCTGGAGTACCGGGAGTGGCAGTCCCAGCAGGACGGCTCCATGCACTCCAAGCACGAGGTCATCGCCGACGAGATCGAGTTCCTCGACCCGAAGGACAAGGCCCCGGCCAACGGCTCCACCGAGCCGGCCTACGCCGCCGGCGAGGAGCCCTTCTAGCCGCCACCAGCGGGAGGGGGCGGGCAACGGCGCCCGCCCCTTCCTAGCGGTGGCCGTCCCCGAGAGGAGGCCGTCATGCTCATCGAGATCGCCCTGACCCACCCCTGCAACGAGACCATCTACTGGTCGGCGGGCAACTACTACAGCCGCCGCAGCCGCCCCGACAGCGCCCGGCGCCGGCCGATCCGCAGCTGCCCCAAGTGCCGGGAGTCCCTGGGCACGCCCTTCGTGCGGGCCGAGGAGGTCGACAGCGGCCACCGCCGGCTGGCCCGGGCCAGCTGAGCGGCCCAGGTCCCCCCACCCCGGGGGGCTCGGACCAGGTATCCCCCGCCTGGTCCGGGCCCCCCCTTTTCGCGTCCCGGGCCGGCACGACCAGGAACACGACCGACGCCCAACGGGTGGGCCCTGGCGGGCCCACGGGTGAGGCCGCCGCCGGCCTCCCCCACGCTCGCTCGCCGCTCGCTCCCCCTCCTCAGGTACCGGGTTTTTCTTCTCGGGGGTCCCTGACCTCGCAGGCTGTGCTTTCTGCGCCCGCAGCTCGGCCCTGCGGGCCGGCGGGCGCGGGAGGCCTGCTCGTAGCAACCCCGGGGCCACCGTCATCGGTGAGTGGCACCAGGGGGACGCAGTCCCTGGGTCAAGGCAGACTCCCCACCCTCGCTGCAGTCGAGGCCCGTCGCCCCTGCGGGGCGGCCTCGTTGTCCTCGGGGGGCTGGCGCCCCCCCTGCCCCCCTGCCTCGACTTCGCTGCGGCCGGTCGCTCCGCCTTGACCCTGGCCCCGGGGTCGCTGGGTCCGTGACACCCCCGAGAAGCGCTCGGGAGGACTCGCCCACAGGAGGCAGACATGACCAGCACCGACACCGCCATTCCCGCCCAGCTCACCGTCGTCGCCTGGCCCGACCCGATCGTCGAGGCCCTCGGCTTCCCCCCCGACCACCCCTACAGCGAGCTGGTGTGGACCTCGACGCTGGGACCGTCGGCGGTGCTGGCGTGGCGCCAGCTGGCCCGGACGCTGGTGGCCAACCCCGACGGCTTCTCCCTCGACGTCGCCGACCTGGGCCACTCCCTCGGCCTGGGAGGCACCGGCGCCCACGCCCCGGTCCGGCGCACGCTGCGCCGCCTGGCCGTGTTCGGCATGGCCAGCTTCGTCGACGAGGCCACCTACGCCGTACGCCGCTGCATCCCACCGCTGTCGTCGTCCCAGCTGCGCCGCCTCGGCCCCCAGCTCAACCGGCTCCACGGCGCGCTGCTGAAGCGCCACGACGACGACCGCCTCGCCCGTCGGGCGCGGGCGCTGCGCAAGGGGGCCTGACGTGGCCACCGTAACCAACGCTGCCGCCTCGGCCGGTGTGTTCCCCTACGGGCCGCCGGTCGAGGCCACGGCCCGCTTCTGCCCCTGGTGCTACCGCGAGGGCGACCGGCCGTGCGAGACGCAGGCCCACTGGCCCGAGGTCCATCCCCACCGGCCGCTCTACCTGTCCGGCGTGGAGTGCGCCGCCACCCGGGCCATGGAGCGGGCCGGCCAGCCCGTCGGGCTGATGCTCCAGCCCGCCTC
>JBKHXC010000325.1:0-3137 GCA_046566225.1 Acidimicrobiia bacterium | reverse complement strand
CGGGAGGCGGCCTTCGGCGGCGACCAGCGTCCGCCGGCGGTTCCCATCGTTCGCTGGTCGGCCCGCCAGGCGGGGGGGGCGAGATCGAGGCGGCGCGACCGGCGTCAGCCCTTGCGGGCCAGGAAGGCGTAGCCGCGCACGTCGTAGGCCCGGGCGTTCGGCTCGCCCCGGGCCCCGCCGAAGGTGTCGACCGGGGGGCCGACCTCGACGCCGGTGAACCCCGACTCCTCCAGCATCGTCTGCCACCCGGCACGGGGCAGCCCTCCGGCGATTCAGCCCGTCCACAGGTCGATGTCGCGGAGGGCCTCGGGGGGCACCGGGCGCCCGTTGGCGATGTCGGCGAACTGGAGCACGCCCCCCGGCCGCAGGACCCGGTGGATCTCGGCGAACACCGCCTGCTTGTCGGCGCACAGGTTGATCACGCCGTTGGAGATGACGGCGTCGGCCCACCCGTCCTCCACCGGCAGCGCCTCGGCCAGGCCCTCCCGGAACTCGACGTTCGCCAGGCCCAGGGCCTCCGCGGCCCGCCGGGCCCGGGCCAGCATCTCCGGCGTCATGTCGACCCCGACCACCCGGCCGTCGTCGCCCACCTGGCGGGCGGCCACGAAGGAGTCGCACCCGCCGCCCGACCCCACGTCGACCACCCGCTCGCCCGGAGCCAGGCGGCGCAGCGAGAAGGGGTTCCCCACCCCGGCGAAGGACTCGACGGCCGAGTCGGGCAGGGGGTCGACGTCGGCGGCGGCGTAGCCCAGCCGGCGGGCCAGCGGCCGGCCGGTGTGGAAGTGGAACCCGGCGCCGGGGTCGTCGGCCACCTCCCGGTACTTCTCCCGCACCTGGCCGCGCAGGGCCGCGGCGTCGACGAGCAGGTCCTGGGGCACGGTCGTCCTCTCCATCAGTAGCTGAACGTCGTGGCGCCCTCGTCGCCGATCCACTGCCACATCGGCACCGTGCCCGCCAGCTCGGCGTTGGCCACCAGGTCGCCCTTGTCGAGCTCCTTGGCCTCGAAGCAGATCGGGCACACGAAGTAGCGGCCCCCGGCGTCGGCGTAGCGGCGGGCGAGGTCGGCCAGTGGCGGGCAGCCGGCGCACGCCACGCCGACGGCCGTGCCCGGAACGGCCAGGCGCACCGCCTCCTTGGTGAGGAACATCAGCGTGGGCCGCCCCGACTCGGCGGCGCCCACCGCGACCAGGAAGGCCACGGTGACGCGCTCGGGGTCCTCCAGGCCGGTGGTGAGGCTGACGACGGCTTTGCCGGGCATGGGCTCTCCTCCTGTCGGTTCCGCCCCCCCGGTTCCGCCGGGGCGGCGCTTCACCGGTTAGAGACGCCGCGGCGTCGCCGGCGATTGCACCCTCGGCCCGTCGTCCGAGCGGCGGGCCCGGAACACGACCGCCGTCACCACGTCGTCGTGGCGCTCCGGCGGCAGCAGCCGGCGCATGAGGCCGATGATCTCGTCGTCGAAGAGGGGGTCGAGGGCCAGGAAGTCGATCGACAGGGGGGCGCGGTGGACGACCTCGACGGCGGTGAAGCCCGCTCGGTGCAGCTGGGCGACGAAGTCACGCTCCGCCAGGGCGCCGCTGATTCAGCCGGCCCACGCCGCCGGGTGGGTGAGCACCTCGGGCGGCAGGTCCTCCTCGTCCACGGTGATGTCGGAGACGCACAGCTGGCCTCCGGGGCGTACGACCCGGCCGCACTCGGCGAACACGCGCGCCTTGCGGGGCGACAGGTTGATCACCCCGTTGGAGACCACCACGTCGACGGCGGCGTCGGCCAGGGGGATCGCCTCCATGGTCGCCCGCAGCGGCTCGACGTTCGCCGCTCCCGCCTCGGCGGCCGCCGCCGCCGTGCGCCGGAGCATCTCGGGGAGGAAGTCGAGGGCCACCACCGCCCCCTCCGGCCCGACCCGGTGGGCGGCGAGGATGGAGTCGATGCCGGCGCCGCAGCCGATGTCGAGGACGGTCCCCCCGCCGGGCAGGTCGGCCCACCGCAGGTGGTTGGCCACGCCGAGGGACAGGTCGACGGCCGACGGCGGGACGAGGGCCAGCTCCTCGGGGCTGTAGAGCTCCCCGGCCACGGCGCCGCCGGCCGAGCGGATGGAGGCGTACGCGTCCCGCACCTGCCGGCGGATCTCGTCGGCGTGCATCAGGTCGGTCACCGGCCGCCCTCCTCGAGCTGGTCCAGGGTGGAGCGCAGGCGGCCGAGGACGTCGGAGGGGACCTCCTCGGCGGCGTGGCCGGCGAGGAAGCGGCGCAGCTCGTGGGCGAACTCCACCTCACCGCAGCAGCGCCGGCAGAACGCCAGGTGCTCCTCGATCCGGGCCCGGTCGCCGGCGGTCACGGCGCCGTCGAGGAACTCCCAGAGCTGCCGCACGGCGTCGGAGCAGGAGATCATCGCACCGCCTCCCGGCGCAGCAGGCCGTGCTCGCCGGCGTAGTCCCACAGCCGCCGCTCGAACAGCTTGCGGCCCCGGTGGAGGCGGGACAGGACGGTGCCCACGGGGGCGTCCAGCATGGCGGCGACCTCCCTGGTCGAGAAGGCCTCCATGTGCACGAGCACCAGCGGGGCCCGGTACAGGAGCGGGAGCGACAGCAGGACGGCCCGGACGTCGTCGCGGGAGAACTGGGCGAGGAAGTCCAGGTGCAGGCTGTCGGAGTAGGGGAAGGGGTCCTCGTCGGCGATCTTGCGGTAGAGCGAGAACCGGTCGAGGTCCTCGTCGGCGGTGCTGTCCTCCACCCGCCGGGCGTTGCGCCGGCCCCGGTCGCGGCAGCAGTTGACGAGGACGGTGACGAGCCACGCCGGGGCGGCGTCGGCGTTCTCCAGCGCCGGAAAGCCCCGGAACGCCTTGAGCAGGCAGTCCTGCACGGCGTCCTCCGCCTCCGGCCCGACCAGCCGGCGGGCCACGGAGTACAGCCTGGGCAGCTCGCGGGTCGCCAGGGCCCGGAAGCGGTCGGCGTCGGCGGTGGCCATGGGGGTCAAGTGTGCTCGCGTCACGTCCCCCTGTGAAGACGACGCCGGCGGCCCCGTCATTGCATCGCGGCGGAGAGCCCGGCGTCGGTCGCCCGATCGTCTCCGTCGCCCCGCCCGCCACGCCGCCGCCACCAGCGCGTCCATCCGGTCGTCGCCACGGCCACCACCACGAAC
>JBKHXC010000324.1:0-4168 GCA_046566225.1 Acidimicrobiia bacterium | reverse complement strand
GAACTCCTGGAGCGACCGCACCGACAGCCGGTGCCGCCCCCAGTCGGCGATCCCCCCGGCCGCCGCCCGGGCGGCGGCCACGGTGGGGAGGGACGGGACCTTGTGGACGGTGGCCGCGGTGCGGATGTAGGCGCCGTCGGCCCGCGGCCCCCGGCCCCGGGGCGTGTTCACGACCAGCTGCACCTTGCCGCTGGCGATGAGGTCCACCGCGCTGGGACCGCCGGCGGCGTCACCCAGCTTTCCCACCACCGTCTCCACCGGCACGCCGCTCTCCTCCAGGTAGGCGGCCGTGCCGGCCGTCGCCGCCAGCGTGAAGCCCAGCTCGTAGAACCGGGCGGCCGCCGCCAGGCCGCCCTCCTTGTCCCGGTCGGCCAGGGAGAAGAACACCGCCCCCGACTCGGGCAGCCGGTCCCCAGCCGCGATCTGGCTCTTGGCGAAGGCCAGCCCGAAGGTGGTGTCGATGCCC
This sequence comes from Acidimicrobiia bacterium, assembly GCA_046566225.1. Classification (GTDB taxonomy): domain Bacteria; phylum Actinomycetota; class Acidimicrobiia; order Acidimicrobiales; genus DATLFN01. Next base: position 3,702 of record JBKHXC010000324.1, on the reverse strand, counting down.
ATGACCTCGCCCGTCGAGCGCATCTCGGGGCCCAGCACGGTGTCGACGTCGGGGAAGCGGCTGAACGGCAGCACCGCCTCCTTCACGCTCACGTGGCCGCCGTGGACGGGCGGCCGCAGCACCCCCTCGGCCCGCAGCTCGGCGAGGGTGGCGCCGGCCATCACCCGGGCCGCCACCTTGGCCAGGGCCACGCCCGTGGCCTTGGAGACGAAGGGCACCGTGCGGCTGGCCCGGGGGTTGGCCTCGATGGCGAACACCTGGCCCTGCTTGACGGCGTACTGCACGTTGAGCGGCCCGCGCACGTCGAGGGCGCGGGCGATGTCGCGGGTGTAGCCCTCGATCACCTCCACCACCGGGCGGGGCAGGGTGGGCGGGGGGATCACGCAGGCCGAGTCGCCGGAGTGGACCCCGGCCTCCTCCACGTGCTCCATCACCCCGCCGATGACCACCTCCCCGGCCGCGTCGCGCACGGCGTCCACGTCGACCTCGATGGCGTCCTCCAGGAAGCGGTCGACCAGGACGGGCCGCTCGGCCGACAGGCCGCCCTCCCGCCCCAGCGAGCCGAACCCCGCCATCTCCGCCATGGCCCGGCGCAGCCCGTCGTCGTCGTAGACGATCTCCATGGCCCGCCCGCCCAGCACGTAGCTGGGCCGCACCAGCGCCGGGTAGCCGATGCGCTCCACGATCTCCAGCGCCGCCTCCACGGTGACGGCCGTCCCGCCCGCCGGCTGGGGGATCTCCAGCCGGGCGCACAGGGCGTTCCAGCGCTCGCGGTCCTCGGCCAGGTCGATGGACTCGGGGCTGGTCCCCAGCACCAGCTCGGGCGCCAGCAGGCCGGCCAGCTTGAGCGGCGTCTGGCCGCCCAGGGCCACGATGACCCCGACCAGCTCGCCGGTGGCCCGCTCCGCCTCCACCACGTTGAGCACGTCCTCGGCGGTCAGCGGCTCGAAGTACAGCCGGTCGCTGGTGTCGTAGTCGGTGGACACCGTCTCCGGGTTGCAGTTGACCATGATGGTCTCGTAGCCGGCGTCGCGCAGGGCGAAGCTGGCGTGCACGCAGCAGTAGTCGAACTCGATGCCCTGCCCGATGCGGTTCGGCCCCGACCCCAGGATGACGATCTTGCGGCGCTCCGACGGCGTGGCCTCGTCCTCGTCCTCGTAGGTCGAGTAGTGGTAGGGCGTCGCCGCCTCGAACTCGGCGCCGCAGGTGTCCACCGTCTTGAAGGTGGCCCGCACGCCGGCGGCCAGCCGGGCGGCCCGCACCGCCGCCTCCCCGGCCCCCCACAGCCAGGCCAGCTGGGCGTCGCCGAACCCCAGCCGCTTGGCCCGCCGCCACCCCCGGGCGTCGAGCGAGCCGGGCGACGCCGCCGCCAGCCGCCGGCGCTCCTCCACCACCAGCGAGAGCTGGTCGAGGAACCAGGGGTCGACGCTGGTGGCCGCCGCCAGGCGCTCCACGGTGATGCCCCGCCGCAGGGCCGCCTCCAGCTGGAAGGGGCGGTCGGGCGTGGCCAGGGCCGCCATGCGCACGAGGTCGTCGTCCGCCACCCCGTCGAGGGCCGCCTCCCCGGGGTCGCAGTTGAGCCCCAGCCGGCCGTGCTCGAGCGAGCGCAGGCCCTTCTGGAGCGACTCGGGGAAGGTGCGCCCGATCGCCATGGCCTCCCCCACCGACTGCATGCGGGTGCCCAGGACGTCGTTGGTGCCCGGGAACTTCTCGAACGCCCACCGCGGGATCTTGGTGACCACGTAGTCGATGGTGGGCTCGAAGCTGGCCGGCGTCTTGCGGGTGATGTCGTTGGCGATCTCGTCGAGGGTGTAGCCGACGGCCAGGCGGGCGGCGATCTTGGCGATGGGGAACCCCGTCGCCTTGGAGGCCAGGGCGCTGGAGCGGCTGACCCGGGGGTTCATCTCGATCACCACCATGTCGCCGTCCTCGGGGTTGACGGCGAACTGGATGTTCGACCCGCCCGTCTCCACGCCGATGCGCCGGATGCAGGCGAACGCCGCGTCGCGCATGCGCTGGTACTCGACGTCGGACAGCGTCTGGGCCGGAGCCACCGTGATGGAGTCGCCGGTGTGGACCCCCATGGGGTCGACGTTCTCGATGGAGCACACCACCACGCAGTTGTCGGCCTTGTCGCGCATCACCTCCAGCTCGTACTCCTTCCAGCCGGCGATGGAGCGCTCGATGAGCACCTCCGACACCGGGCTGGCGGCCAGGCCGGTGGCGGCCATGCGCCGCAGGTCGTCCTCCGAGAAGGCGATCCCGGTGCCCGCCCCGCCCAGGATGTAGGAGGGCCGGACGATGAGCGGGTAGCCGATGCGGTCCCCCACCTCCATGGCCTCGTCCAGGGCGTAGGCGAACCCCGAGAGGGGCACGGCCAGGCCGATGCCGGTCATGGCGTCCTTGAACCGGTCCCGGTTCTCGGCGGTGGCGATGGCCTCGGGCTTGGCCCCGATCATCTCCACGCCCAGCTCGTCGAGCACCCCCCGCTCATGGAGGGCGATGGCCAGGTTGAGCGCCGTCTGGCCGCCCAGGGTGGGCAGCACGGCGTCGGGCCGCTCCCGCTCCACGATGGCGGCCAGCACCTCGGGGCTGAGGGGCTCGATGTAGGTGCGGTCGGCGAACTCGGGGTCGGTCATGATCGTGGCCGGGTTGGAGTTGGCGAGGATCACCCGGTACCCCTCGTCGCGCAGCACCCGGCACGCCTGGGTGCCGGAGTAGTCGAACTCCGAGGCCTGGCCGATCACGATGGGCCCCGAGCCGATGATCAGGATGGACTCCAGGTCGTCCCTACGCCCCACCGCTGATCAGCTCCTCGAATTGTGCGAACAGGTAGCGGGCGTCGTGCGGCCCGGGCCCCGCCTCCGGGTGGTACTGCACGCTGAAGGCGGGCACGTCCCGGCAGCGCAGGCCCTCGACCACGCCGTCGTTGAGGTTGACGTGGGTGACGTCGGCGGCCGGCAGCGACCCCTCGCCCACCGCGTAGTTGTGGTTCTGGCTGGTGATCTCCACCGCGCCGGTGGCCAGGCGGCGCACGGGGTGGTTGCCGCCGTGGTGGCCGAACTTGAGCTTGTAGGTCTCGGCCCCGAGGGCGGCGCCCAGCAGCTGGTGGCCGAGGCAGATCCCGAAGACCGGCACCCGGCCCAGCAGCTGCCCGATGGCCTCGACGGCGTAGCCGACGGCCGCCGGGTCGCCCGGGCCGTTGGACAGGAACACGCCGTCGGGGTTGCGGTCCAGCACGTCGGCGGCCGTCGTGGCGGCGGGCACCACGTCCACCGTGGCGATCTCGCCCAGGTGGCGCAGGATGGTGCGCTTGATGCCGTAGTCGTAGGCGACGACGTGCAGCGGCCCGTGGCCCACCCGGTACGGCTCGGCGGTGGTCACGGTGGCGACCAGGTCGATCCCCTCGGTGCCGGGCTCGGCGGCCGCCGCCTCCTCGAGGGCCCGCTCGCCGGCGGTGCCGAAGGCGCAGGTCATGGAGCCCGCCTCCCGCAGGTGGCGGGTGAGCCGGCGGGTGTCGACGCCGGTGATCCCGGCCACGCCGTGGCGGGCGAGGAAGGCGTCCAGGGACTCCGCCGAGCGCCAGTTGCTGGGGCGCCGGGCCGCCTCGCGCACCACCACCCCCCGGCACGAGGGCCGGGCGGCCTCGTCGTCGGCGGGGGTGACGCCGTAGTTGCCGATGTGGGGGTAGGTGAAGGCGAT
>JBKHXC010000323.1:0-11297 GCA_046566225.1 Acidimicrobiia bacterium | reverse complement strand
CGCCGTCGACGTCGTAGAGGGCCGGGGAGGTCCAGATGGTGTCGGCGTTGTTGAACGGGAAGCCCGGGAGGTCCCGGCCGTGGCGGTCCTTCACGTACACCTGGTGATCGAACCCGCCGAAGACGATGTCCTTGAAGCCGTCGCCGTCGACGTCGCCCACCGCCGGGGTGGAGATCACGCCGTCCCCGACGCCGTCGGGCGGCCCGTCCGTCCACTGGTTGAACCGGTCCTGGCCCTCCATGCGCCAGCGCACCGAGCCGTCGCGGTTGAACACGACCAGGCCGCCGGGCTGGCCCACGGTGGACTGCTCCACCGAGCCGGCGCCGACGATGATCTCCACCCCACCGTCGCCGTCGAGGTCGGCCACGGTGGGGGACGACTCCACCGCCGTGGTGCGCCCGGCGCGGGGCTGCACCGGCTGGGGCCAGCCGGGCAGCGCCGCCCCGGTGCGCCCGTCGAGCACCCGCAGGAGCCCGTCGAGGCTGCCCACGGCGATGTCCTTCACCCCGTCGCCGTTCACGTCGGCCACCGTGGGCGACGACAGGTGGATGTCGCCGGTCTCGACGGTGATGACCGGCCCGGGGAAGGCCGCCGCCCCCTCGGCGGCGGGCACGCCCCCGAGCAGGGAGGCGACGAGGACGGCGGGGCCGGTGGCGAGGGCCAGCCGGCGGGCGGGGTGGCGGGGCATGGCACCATCATGCCCGGTTCGGGGATCTTCACTCGGCGCGCGAGGCCGGGACCACGCGCGGCGGTCTGCCGTCTGGTTCAATGGGCGGCAGACGCGCCGCCGACCCCGAGGTGGCGCCCTTGCGCGCGTGCCCCTCCGAACCCGCCTCCTCGTCGCACTCCTCGCCGCCGCCGCGGCATCGGTCGTGCCGGTGCCCATGGCGCTGGGCGCCCCCGCCGTCCGCCTCGACGTGCTGGCGGAGCCGGGCGTGCCCGGGGGGGAGGCGGTGGGCTTCCCGGCCACCCACCTGGGGCTGAGGTGGGAGGGCGACCACGACGCCCGCGTCCAGGCCCGCTGGCGGGCGGAGGGCGGCTGGGGCCCGTGGGAGGACGTCCCGGTGGCCCACGACCTGGAGGACGAGGAGCGGGGGGTGGTGTACAGCGGCCTGGTGCGGGTGCCCGGCGCGTCGCGCGTCCAGACCCGGGTGGTGCACGGGCGGGCCGGCGAGGTGGAGGTGGCCGCCATCGACGCCGAGGGGGGCCGGCGCCGGCTGGTGCGGGCGGCCCCCCGTGCAGCCGGGGCGGCCCCCGCCGACCCGGCCGGGCCCCCGGCGCCGCCCATCGTGCCCCGCTCCGAGTGGGGCGCCGACGAGTCGCTCCGCAAGGGCACCCCGGCGTTCGCGCCGATCACCAAGCTGATCGTGCACCACACCGTCACCCCCAACGACGACCCCGACCCCGCGGCCACCGTCCGGGCGATGTACGCCTACCACACCCGGGTGCGGGGCTGGGACGACATCGGGTACAACTTCCTGGTCGACGCCCGGGGCCGGGTCTACGAGGGGCGCTACGCCCGCGCCTATGGGCCGGGCGAGGTGCCGACGGGGGAGGACGAGGACCGCCGGGGCGTGATCGGCGCCCACGCCGAGGGGGCCAACACCGGCTCGGCCGGCGTCGCCCTGCTCGGCGACTTCACCTCGGCGGCCCCGCCCCCCGCCGCCGTGGCGGCGCTGGAGGCCTGGCTGGCGTGGAAGGCGGCCCGCCACCGGATCGACCCCCTGGGCTCGTCGGCCTTCACCGCCCCGGGCGCCGGCGCGCCGCGCCTGTTCGCCAACATCGCCGGCCACCGCGATGTGCGGGCCACCCAGTGCCCCGGCGACCGCCTGTACGACAAGCTGCCTTCCATCCGGCTGCGGGCGGCCGAGCTGGCGTCGGAGGCCCGGGTGCCCCGGGGCTACTGGATCGCGGGGGCCGACGGCGCCGTCCACCCCAGCGGCGAGTCGAGATCCCTGGGCGACGCCGGGGCCGCCGCCCTGGCGTCGCCCATCCGGGGCATGGCCCTCACCCGGACCCAGGCGGGCTACTGGCTCCTGGGCGGCGACGGCGGGATCTTCTCGTACGGCGACGCCCGCTTCCTCGGCTCGACGGGGGCCATGCGCCTCAACCGGCCGGTGGTGGGCATGGCGGCCACGCCCACCGGCGGCGGCTACTGGCTGGTGGCGTCCGACGGCGGGATCTTCGCCTTCGGCGACGCCGCCTTCCGGGGCTCCACCGGCTCCCTGCGGCTCAACTCGCCCATCGCCGCCATGGAGCGCTCGGGCGACGGCAAGGGTTACTGGCTGGTCGCCCGCGACGGCGGCGTGTTCGCCTTCGGCGTGCCCTTCCGGGGCAGCGTGCCCGGGCTGGGGCTGCCGTCCTACGGCGGCAGCGCCGCCCTGCGGGCCACCGCCGACTCCCTCGGCTACTACGTGCTGGGAGCCGACGGCGGGGTGTTCGCGTTCGGCTCGGCCCCGTTCCTGGGCGCCCGCCCCGGGCTGGCCGGCCCGTCGGCGGCGGTGGACCTGGCCGTGCTCGACGTGCCCGGCTGACCCCGCCGGCGCCCACGGCGGCCCGATTCTCGGCCGGCGCCGGCGGGGCCGTCGGGTGGCCCCGGCGCCGTGGGTGGGCGGGGTAGCGTCTTGGCCCATGACGCTCCCGGCTGCTGCCTCGCCGCGCCCGCGCACCCGGTGGGCCGCCGTCGCCCTGGCCGTCGCCGTGGCGGCCCCACTTGCTGTGGCCGTGGTGCCCGCCCGCCCCGCCGGCGCCTTCCCGTCGGCCAACGTCGAGCTGCGGGGCCACGGGTTCGGCCACGGCCGGGGGATGGGCCAGCACGGCGCCCTGGGCTACGCCCTGCGGGGCTGGTCCTACCAGCAGATCCTCGACCACTACTACGGCGGGACCACCATGGCGTCCATCGGCGACCCCCCCGTCTCCGTGCGCCTGGTCGCCCAGGACGGGCTGGAGACGATCGTGGCGCAGGAACAGGGCCAGGCGACGACCACCGCCGACGCCAACCCGGCGGCGCGCTACCCCGCCCTGCGGGCCCGGCTGGTGGCGCCCAACACCTTCGAGGTGTCGTGGGCACCGGGGTGCGGGGGGCCGTGGACCACCATCGCCGCCGCCGCCACCGGTCCGGTGACCTTCGGTTCGGCGCTGCCCCAGTCCGACGACCGCTCCACCATGCTCCATCTGTGCACGGGCTCGGGGAAGAGGTGGTACCGGGGCCACGTCCAGGCGGTGCACGACGTGGCCGCCGGGGCGACGCGCACCGTCAACGTGGTCCCCATGAACGGCTACCTCCGGGGCGTCGTCCCCCGGGAGAGCCCGGCGTCGTGGGGCGGCCTGGGCGGCGGCGCCGGGATGCACGCCCTGCGGGCCCAGGCGGTGGCCGCCCGCTCCTACGCCCAGGCCCAGAACCGCCAGCCCTACGCCAAGACGTGCGACACCCAGGCGTGCCAGGTCTACGGGGGCGTCGCCGTCGAGGACGCCGCCGGCTTCCGGGCCCTAGAGGCGGCGGCGACCGACGCGGCGGTGGCCGAGACCACCGGCCAGGTCCGGGTGTTCACCGCCACCGGGGCGGTGGCCTCCACCGAGTACTCGTCCTCCACCGGCGGCTACACGGCGGGCGGGGCGTTCCCCGCCGTGCCCGACGAGGGCGACTCGGTCCCCCAGAACCCCAACCACGACTGGACGGCCGCCGTCCCGGTGGCGGCCGTCGAGGCCGCCTTCCCCGCCATCGGCCCCCTCCAGTCGGTGGACGTGGTGCGCCGCAACGGCCTGGGCGACCTGGGCGGGAGGGTGCTGGAGGTCGTCCTGGTGGGCGCCGCCGGGCGCCACGCCATGACCGGCAACCAGCTCCGTTCCCGGTTCGGCCTCAAGTCCGACTGGTTCACGGTCACCAACAACCCGAGCGGCGGGGTGACCGGCTACTGGGTGGTGGCTGCCGACGGGGGGATCTTCGCCTTCGGCGACGCCGGGTTCCACGGGTCGATGGGCGCCCGCCGGCTGAACTCGCCGGTGCTGGGGATGGCGGCCACGCCGGGCGGCGGCGGCTACTGGCTGGTGGGCGGCGACGGCGGCATCTTCAGCTTCGGCGACACCGCCTTCTGGGGCTCCACCGGCGACATCGCCCTGAACCAGCCGGTGGTGGCCATGGCCTCGTCCCCCACCGGCCGGGGGTACTGGCTGGTGGCGAGGGACGGGGGCATCTTCGCCTTCGGCGACGCCGCCTTCCGCGGCTCCACCGGCCACATCCGCCTCAACCAGCCGGTGGTCGGCATGGCGGCCACCCCGGGCGGGGGCGGCTACTGGCTGGTGGCGGCCGACGGCGGGATCTTCGCCTTCGGCGACGCCCCCTTCCACGGCTCCACCGGCAACATCCGGCTCAACCAGCCCATCGTCGCCATGGCCGCCACCCCCTCGGGCGACGGCTACTGGCTGCTGGCCGCCGACGGGGGCGTGTTCTCCTTCGGCGACGCCGCCTTCCTGGGCTCGCTGCCCGGCATCGGCGTCCCCGGGCCCGCCCGGGGCATCCAGGCCACCCGCGGCGCCGGCTACCTGGTCGCCAACGACGCCGGCCGGGTCCTCGCCTTCGGCGACGCCCCCCGCTTCGGCGACGTGGCCACCGCCGTCCCCGGCTACCGGGGCGGGGTGCGGGGCCTCACCGCCCGCTTCCTGCCCTAGTGCTTCGACCTCATTCGTTCGCTTCGCTCACTCCATTCGGTCGAGTTGGATCGTGCTCCGGCGGGCGAGCGGAGCCCGCGCCGCCTCCGCCCTGTCCTTCCTCGGTGTCCGCAGCCGGAGAGGCCGCCTGCGGCGGCGAGCACGGCCACGGACCTTGCCGCTGCGAACGCGGCGAAGGTCTGCGGGCAGGGCACTAGGCCGGTGGCGCGGCGGGCGCACCAGGTCCTCGTCGCCGCCGCGCCCGGCGACGCCGTCACCAACGAGGCGCTGCTGCTCCGCTCGGCGCTGCGCAGCCTCGACTGGGTCGGCGAGTCCGAGGTGTTCGCCCGGTACGTGGACCCCGCCCTGGCCGGCGACGTCCTGCCCCTCGACGGGTTCACCGAGCGGTCGCCGGCGGGGCCGGCGGCGGCCCGGGACCTGCTCGTGGTGCACGCCTCCATCGGCGAGCCGGCGGTGGCCGCGTTCCTGGCCGGCCGGCCCGAGCCCATCGTGCTCGTGTACCACAACATCTCGCCGTCGGCGTCGTTCCGCGCCTACGACCCCGCCTTCGCCGACCTGCTCGACGGCGGGCGCCGGGAGCTGGCCGCCCTGCGGCCCCGGGTCGCCCTGGCCCTGGCCGACTCGGCGTTCAACGCCGCCGACCTGGAGTCGATGGGGTACGCCGGCGTGCGGGTCAGCCCCCTGGTGGTCGACGCCGCCGCCCTCGCCCGCCTCGAGCCCGACCCGGCCACCACCGAGGAGCTGGCCGGCGTCGAGGGGCCGGTGGTGCTCTTCGTCGGCCAGCTCCTTCCGCACAAGCGTCCCGACCTGCTGGTGCAGGCCTACCACGTCCTCGCCACCTACCTGGAGCCCCGGGCCGGGCTGGTCCTCGTCGGCCCGGGGCGCCTGCCCCGGTACCGGCGGGCGGTGGAGCGCTACGTCGACGAGCTGGGCCTGACCGGCGCCCGGGTGGTGGGGCCGGTGGGCGACGCCGCCCTGGCCTCCTTCTACGGCCGGGCCGACGTCTTCGTGACCGCCAGCGACCACGAGGGCTTCTGCGTGCCCGTGCTGGAGGCCATGGCCTTCGGGGTGCCGGTGGTGGCCCGGGCCTGCGGCGCCATCCCGGAGACGGCGGGAGGCGCCGCCCTCCTCGTCCCGCCCGGTGACGACGCCCTGGTGCTGGCCGAGGCCCTGGCCGCCGCCGTCGGCGACGCCGCCCTGCGGGACGCCCTGGTCGAGCGGGGCCGGGCCCGGCTGGGCGCCTTCGCCGTGGAGCGCTCCACGGCCACCTTCCTCGCCCACCTGGCCGAGCTGGCCTGTGGCGGCGACGACGGGCCGGCCGGGAGGCTCCTCCCGGTGCAGGGCCGTCTACGGGGTCCGGTTCAGGCGGTCGTCGACGGGGACGTCGGCCGCGTCGGCGGGGGGCGCCGGGTCCTCGACGATGCGGTGCACCCAGGCGGCCACCGCCGGCCAGTGCCCGATCGCCAAACCCAGCAGCGCGCCGGCGGCCATCGCCACCGCCAGCCAACCGATCGTCGAAGGCACCGAGCGCTCCCTTCACCTGCGACTCCTTCCTCCTATCGGCGGCCCCGGCCAGCCGGTTGAGCTGTAACGGCGCTCCCTGCGGGGTGACCGTTCCCCGGCGCCGCCGGTCGGCGGCGGCGGCCGACATACTGGTCGGGAGGCACCCAGGCCAGGCGGCCGCGAGGAGGACGGCGACGATGCTCGGACGGCGCACCATCGAGATGCCCACAGCGGACACGGCCCTGCCCGGGCGGCCCCAGCCCATGGCGGGGGTGCCCGAGCGGCACCTGGTCACCGGCGCCCCGCTGCGCCCGCCGTTCCCCGACGGGCTGGAGCAGGCGGTGTTCGCCATGGGCTGCTTCTGGGGCGCCGAGCGGGCGTTCTGGGAGCTCGACGGCGTCTACACCACGGCCGCCGGCTACGCCGGCGGGTTCACCCCCAACCCGACCTACGAGGAGGCCTGCAGCGGGCGCACCGGCCACGCCGAGGCCGTGCTCGTGGTGTTCGACCCCGCCAGGGTCACCTACGAGACGCTGCTGCGGGTCTTCTGGGAGAGCCACGACCCCACCCAGGGGATGCGCCAGGGCAACGACGTGGGCTCGCAGTACCGGTCGGCGATCTACACGACGACCCCCGAGCAGGCGGCCGCCGCCGAGGCCTCGCGGCGGGCGTTCCAGGAGGCGCTGTCGTCTCGCAACTACGGGGCCATCACCACCGAGATCGCCCCGGCCGGGCCCTTCTACTACGCCGAGGGCTACCACCAGCAGTACCTGGCCAGGAACCCGAACGGCTACTGCGGCCTGGGCGGCACCGGGGTCAGCTGCCCCGTTGGGCGCTAGTGCGTCGACCTCGTTCGTTCGCCTCGCTCACTCCATTCGGTCGAGTTGACGGTGCTCCGGCGGGCGAGCGGAGCTCGCGCCGCCTCCGCCCTGTCCTTCCTCGGTGTCCGCAGCCGTAGAGGCCGCCTGCGGCGGCGGGTGCGGCCACGGACCTTGACGCTGCGAACGCGGCGAAGGTTTGTGGCCAGGGCGCTAGCGGGGGTCGGTCGCCTAGAAGCCCTCGAGGGCCGAGCAGCACGTCTCCACGATCAGGCGGGTCACGGTGTAGGGGTCGCAGTTGGCGTTGGGCCGGCGGTCCTCCAGGTAGCCCTTGCCTTCAAGGGCGACCTGCCAGGGGATGCGCACCGAGGCGGCCCGGTTGGACACGCCGTAGCTGAACTCGTGGTACGGCGCCGTCTCGTGCTCGCCGGTCAGGCGGTGCTCGATGCGATCCCCGTAGTTGGCGACGTGGTGGGCGGCGTTCTCGCCCAGGGCCTCGGCGGCGGCGACCACGGCGTCGTAGGACTCGCGCATGGCCCGGGTGGAGAAGTTGGTGTGGGCGCCGGCGCCGTTCCAGTCGCCCCGCACCGGCTTGGGGTCGAGGGTGATCGAGATGCCGTGGTCCTCGCCCACCCGGTGCAGCAGCCAGCGGGCCAGCCACAGCTGGTCGGACACGGCGACGGGGCCGAGGGGGCCGACCTGGAACTCCCACTGGCCGGGCATCACCTCGGCGTTGATGCCGGAGACGGCGATGCCGGCGGTCAGGCAGGCGTCGAGGTGCTTCTCGACGACGGGCCGGCCGTAGACGTCGTCGGCGCCCACGCCGCAGTAGTAGGGGCCCTGGGCGCCCGGGTAGCCCCCGCTCTCGGGGAAGCCGAGGGGCCGGCTGCCGCGGAACATCGTGTACTCCTGCTCGATCCCGAACCACGGGTCGTGCTCGTGGTACTTCTCGGCCACGTCCACCAGGGCGGCCCGGGTGTTGGTGCGGTGGGGGGCCATGTCGGTGTCGAGCACCTCGCACATGACGAGCAGGTTGAGGCCGCCCCGCAGTGGGTCGGGGACCGAGCACACCGGCCGCAGGACGCAGTCCGAGGCCTCCCCGGGCGCCTGGTTGGTGCTCGACCCGTCGAAGCCCCAGATGGGCAGGTTGCCGGGGTTGTCGACGATCTTGGTCTTGGAGCGCAGCAGGGGCGTGGGCTCGGTGCCGTCGATCCAGATGTACTCCGCTTTGATGGTCAAGGCCGCTGCGCTCCGTCGTCTCGTGGGTGGGGTCCGGTGGAGGGTGGCAGGCGGCCGTTTCCCCGCCCTTTCGCGGCGATGAACGGTGTGTTTCGCAGGTCCCGCCCCGGTGGCGCCCTCCGGCCGCCGCCCTGCCTACCTCGGCCGCCGGCGAGGGCGCAAGGCGGGCGACGGCGGGCGCCGCCGCTCGTGCGTCGACCTCGTTCGTTCGCTTCGCTCACTCCACCCGGTCGAGTTGGATCGTGCTCCGGCGGGCGAGCGGAGCTCGCGCCGCCTCCGCCCTGTCCCTGTCTGGTGTCCGCAGCCGTGGAAGCCGCCTTCGGCGGCGAGTTCGGCCAGGGACCTTGCCGATGCGAACGGGGCGAAGGTTTGTGGTCAGGGCACTAGCTGACGGTGACCCTGATGCGCATGCCGGCGTCGTAGTGGCCCGGCTCGTGGCAGCCGATGATCAGCTCGCCCGGCTCGGTGAAGGTGTGGGTGATCTCGCCCCGCTCCCCGGGGTCGACGGTGATCGCCGTGCCGCCCTCACCGTGCCCGTGGGCCTCCTCCCCGTGCTCGCGGGCCTCGCGCCCGTGCTCGGCCTGGGCCGCCTCGTCGCCGAGGAAGGCGTCGTGGACGAGCGCCCCCTCGTTGACGAAGACGAACCGCACCGTCTCGCCCGCCTCCACGGTGACCGCCGCCGGGTCGAAGTCGATGTCGCGCATCGTCACCTCCACGGTGCGGGCGCCGCCGCCGGCCGCGTCGCCGCCGCTGTCGTCGTCGTCGGACCCGCACGCCCCGGCGAGCAGGGCGAGGGCGGCCAGAAGGGCGGCCATCGGTCTCACCACGGGTTCCTCCTCGGGTCGTCCGGTCGGGCGGCGGCGCCCGGTCCGCACAGCATGTCGCCTGCCCGAGGCGCCCGGCACGTTCAGCACCTCCGGTGGACCTCCCAGGTGCCCACCCGGCCGACGGGCTCGAAGCCGGGCGGCACGGCCGGCGAACGCCGGCCGCCGGCGGCGAGGGCGGAGCGGAACACCACGGCGGGCGGGGCGGGGGCCAGGTCGGGTTCGACGGCGTGCTTGGGTAGCCCCAGCCGGTACGCCAGCAGGGGCCCCCGCAGGCGACCGACGTAGGGCCGCCCGCAGGCCAGCACGGCGGCCCGGCCGCCGGCCGCCTCCACCGCCTCGGCCAGGTCGGCCTGGAGGGCCCACTGGTGGGCCTGGTCGGCGCGCACCCGGCCGAGTGCGGCCAGCCGGCCGGCGCCGGCGGCGACCACCACCGCGGCCAGGGCGGCCGCCACCGCCGAGCGGGCGGCAGCCGGCGCCCCGGCGGCGGTGGCCGCCCGGCCCAGGTCGCGCCGGGCCACGTCCAGCCCCACGGCGCCGCTGACCGCCACCAGGGCGGCGCCCGGGAGGGCGTAGCGGGGCTCCCCCGAGAAGCCGGCCTGGGCCATGGCGGCGACGACGCCGATCCACGCCAGGCCGGCCGCCGCCGGCGCCAGGGCCGCCCGGGCGGCGCGGTCGGACCGGGCGACCGCCCGGGCGGCGAGCACGGCCACGCCCGCCCACAGGGGCCACAGCGGCAGGGCCAGGGCGGCGTCGAGGGACGCCAGCAGGGGCACGTCGGCCAGCGCCGGCTGGCCGGGGTTCGGAACCCGGGCCCGGCTGGCCGAGCGCAGCAGCCGCCCCGACCCGATCAGCTCGGGCACCAGCCAGGCGGCCGGCACCGCGACGGCGGTGGCGACCAGCAGCGGGCGGTGGCGCCGCCGGCGGCGCCACGCCACCGCGCCGGCCACGGCCAGGAGGGGCCACGCCTCGACGCGCAGCAGGGCGCACCCCACGCCGCAGGCCAGGGCGGCGCGGGGCCGGCCGTCCCGCCACGCCTCGGCGCCGGCCAGGGCCAGCGCCAAGAGGAGGCCCTCGCTCAGCCCGGACGCGGCGTAGCCCAGGTAGCGGCCGCAGAGGGCCACGGCGACGCCGGCCAGCACGCCGGCCGGCAGCGAGCCGCCGGCCAGGCGCCTGCCCAGCCGGTAGGCGAGCCCCACCGCCACCACGGCGGCGGCGCGGGCGACGAGCACCCACAGCACGGGCGCCGCCTCGCCCAGGGGGGCGAGGACGGTCGTGGCCGCCACCGGGAGGGGCTTGAACGACGGGCCCTCCAGCGTGCTCAGCGTGCCCCCGGCGATCTCCCGGCCCCACAGCAGCCACGCCCACGGGTCGTAGGAAGGGGCGGGACGGGCGAGCGCGAGCGAGGCCGCGGCGAGCCCCCCGGACACCACGGCGATCGTCCCCATCGGCGGGGGCAAGGTAGTGCCTCGACCCCGGTTCCCTCGCCCCGCAGTAGCCGCTGGTCTTAGGGCCCCCTAATGTTCCTGCTGTGGAGCCCCTAACCGCCAGGACGAGGACCATGGCAGTCGCCCTGGCGGCGGTCGTCGCCGCCTGCGGGTCGTCGGCGGCCGGGCCCGGCTCGCCCCCGCCCGAGCCGGTCCTCACCAACCTGAGCGCCCACCACTTCGGCGTCGAGCGGGTGGCCAGCGGCCTCGACCGCCCCACGTGGGTCGGCGCCGCGCCGGGCGACCCCGGGGCGCTGTGGGCGCTGGAGCAGGCCGGCCGGGTGGTCCGGGTCGAGTCCGGCCGGCCCCAGGTGGCGCTCGACCTGTCGGGCGACGTCGGCGCCGGGACCGAGGCGGGGCTGCTGGGCGTCGCCTTCCACCCCGGCTTCGCCGGCAACGGGCGGCTGTTCCTGCACTGGAACGACCGGGAGGGCGACACCCGGGTGGCCGAGTTCGCCGCCGCCGCCGACCGGCGGGCCATCGGGCGCCGGCCGGTCCGGGAGCTGCTCTTCGTCGCCCAGCCGGCCGAGAACCACAACGGCGGCCAGCTGGCGTTCGGCCCCGACGGCCGGCTGTACATCGGCCTGGGCGACGGCGGGCTGGCGTTCGACCCCGACCAGACCGCCCAGGACCCCCGGAGCCCGCTCGGCAAGGTCGTCGCCGTCGACGTCGACGCCGCCCGGCCCCGCTGGGAGGCGGTGCTCGTCGGCCTGCGCAACCCGTGGCGGTTCTCCTTCGACCCGGCGCTGAGCGAGGTG
>JBKHXC010000322.1:0-3707 GCA_046566225.1 Acidimicrobiia bacterium | reverse complement strand
AGGACGTCGCCCGACCGGGCGTGGGCCTCCACCTGGCGGGCGAACAGCTCGAGGACGCCGTAGTCGTTGGCGATGGCGGTGACGACGCTGCCGTCGGTCGACAGGGCGAGGGCGGCCAGGCCCGGGCGTTCGACCAGAAACCTCCCCACCAGCTCGGCGGCCAGGTGCTCGGCCAGTGCCGCGCACCCGCCGTTGCCGGCGACCAGCAGCTTGCCGTCCCGGCGCAGCACGCCGGCCAGGGCCGCGCCCCACCGCTCCACCCCGGCGACGGCGGCGTCCGCGCCGGCGAGGACCTCGACCAGGTCGGCGACGTGGGCCTGGCCCCACGTCGAGACGGTCGTACCCCGACCTTCTGCGCCCATGGTTCCACGGTGGCCGTTGCTCCGGCGTGCGACCAAGGGCCGAACGTCCCGGAACCGACCGTGCTTTCGCCCCTTCCCCGGTCCCGGCGCCGCCGCCACCGTTCGTGGCAGGAGGTGGACGCACGATGGGCAACGTTCGAGGGGCGGGGTGCGCACGCTGCGGCGCGCCCGTGTTGTGGCTGCACCCGTTCGGCTTCGCCGAGCCCCGGCCGATCGACCCGGTGGCCGTCGCGGACGGCGAGGTCGTCGTCGACGTCGAGGGCGGCCGCTACCGCCACGTCGTCCCCGGCGAGCCCGTCACCGGGCCCCGGTTCCGCCTCCACTGGCCCTGCCCCCGCGCCGGCGGGTGGCCGCCGGCGGCCGCCGTCGACCGGGACCGGACGGTGGGCGTGTCGGTGGTCGCCCATACCCACTGGGACCGCGAGTGGTACGAGCCGTTCGAGGGCTTTCGCGCCCGTCTGGTGGACGTGGTCGACGAGGTGCTCGACGTGCTCGACGCCGACCCCGCGTTCACCGCCTTCCACCTGGACGGCTACACGGCGCTGGTCGACGACTACCTGGAGGCCCGGCCCGAGGCGGAGGCCCGCCTCCGCCGGCTCGTGACCGGCGGGCGGTTGGCGGTCGGCCCGTGGGAGATCCTGGCCGACGAGCTCCTCGTCTCCGGCGAGACGCTGGTGCGCAACCTGCGGCGGGGGGTGCGCCGGGCGAGCGACCTCGGCGGCGTCATGGCGGTGGGCTACCTGCCCGACCAGTTCGGGCACACCGCCCAACTGCCCCAGATCCTGGCCCAGGGCGGGATCGGCGACGTGGTCGTGTTCCGGGGCGTGCCCGACGCCGTGGGCCGCACCCGCTTCCTCTGGCAGGCGCCCGACGGCACCTCCGTGCGGGCCGAGCACCTCCCCATGGGCTACTGCAACGCCAACCGCTTCGAGGACGACCCCAAGGTCGTGCTCGACCGCGTCCTCGACACCGCGGTCCTCCTCGGCGCGCGCCAGGTCGGCGACCTGTTGCTGATGAACGGCTGCGATCACCTGCCCATCCAGCCGTCGGTCCCCGCCACCGTGGCGTCGGCCAACGCCCTCCAGGACCGGTACCGGTTCACCCTCCGGCGCCTCGACGACCACGTCACCCTCCAGCCCTCCGACGGGCTCCCCGTGTGGCGGGGCGAGCTCCGCTCCCCGGGCCCGGCGGCGTTCACGCCCGGAGTCACGTCGAACCGGGTCGA
Organism: Acidimicrobiia bacterium; assembly: GCA_046566225.1. Lineage (GTDB taxonomy): Bacteria > Actinomycetota > Acidimicrobiia > Acidimicrobiales > DATLFN01. Next base: position 2,120 of record JBKHXC010000322.1, on the reverse strand, counting down.
CGTGCGGCTGGCCACGGCCGCCGCCGAGCGGGCCGTCGAGCGGCGGGCCGAGCCGCTGGCCGCCCTCCACCTCCCCGCCGGCCGGTGGCCCGGGGGGCTGCTCGACCTGGCGTGGCGCCACCTCGTGCGCAACGCCGCCCACGACTCCATCTGCGCCTGCTCGGCCGACGAGGTCGTCCGCGAGGTGCTGGCCCGGGCCGACGGGGCGCGCGTGATCGGCGAGCGCCTGGCCGCCGGTGCGGTCGCCGCGCTGGCCCGCTCGGTCGACGCCGCGCCGGGGTCGGTCCTCGTCGCCAACCCGGCGGCCGCGGCCCGGACCACGCCCGTCGAGGCCGTCGTCGCCGGCCTCGGCGCGTGCCACCTGCGCGGGCCCGACGGCACGCCGCTCGCCACCCAGGTCCTCCGCGAGGACCAGGCGGTGGAGCTGGACGTCACCGCCGCCGGCGCCGGCCTCGGCGCCGTGGTCGCCCTGCTCGGCGTCGACCGGGCCGCCGGGAACCCGGTGGCGGCATGGTCCGTCGACGACGACGCCGACGGCCCCGCCGAGGTCACCCTCACCGTCGCCGCCCCCGGCGAGCCGGCCGCCGACCTCGGCCCCGTCCTCGACCGCCTGGCCGCGTGGCGGGCCGAGCGCCCGCCCCGGCCCGTGCGCGTCGTGGTGCTCCACCCGCCCACCCGCACCGTCCTCGCCCTGCCCGCCGACGTCCCCGGCTTCGGCTGGGCCACCCTGGCCGTGGCCGACGGCCCCGGGCCGGCGACGGCCGTGGACGGGGGCCGGCGGTGGATCGCCAACGAGCACCTCCGCGTCGACGTCGAGGAGGCCGGCACCCTGCGGGTCGCCACCGCCGGCGGTTCGGTGCTGGCCGGCCTCGGCCGCCTGGTCGACGGCGGCGACGCCGGGGACGTCTACGACCACTCCCCGCCCACCGCCGACGAGCTGGTCGAGCAGCCCGAGGCGGTGCGGGTCGAGACGGTCGAGGCGGGCCCCGTCCGCGCCCGCCTGGCCGTCGTGCGGACCTACCGGTGGCCCGTCGCCGTCGAGCACGACGACGGCGGCAGCCGCCGCAGCGAGCGGCGCCTTCCGGTCGACGTGACGACGATCGTCGAGCTGGTGGCCGGCGAGCCGTTCGTGCGCCTGGCCGTCGAGCTCGACAACCGCGTCCGGGACCACCGCCTCCGCCTCCACCTCCCGCTCCCGGCCCAAGTCGGGGGGTCCGACGCCGAGTCCGCCTACGCCGTGGTGCACCGCGGGCTGACCGCCGACGGCAACCCGCTGGAGGCGGCCCAGCCGACGCACCCCAGCACCCGGTTCGTCGACTGCTCGGACGGGGCGACCGGCCTCGCCGTGCTGCACGACGGCGTCGCCGAGTACGAGGTCGTCGGCGGCGGCCGGGAGCTGGCGGTCACGCTCCTGCGGGCCACCGGCTGGCTCTCCCGCGACGACGGCACCAACCGGCCCGCCGCCGCCGGGCCGGCCATCCCCCTGCCCGAGGCCCAGGTCCAGGGGCCGTACCGCCGCCGCCTGGCCCTGCTCCCCCACCACGGCACGTGGGAGGCGGCCGGCCTGCCCCGGGCGGCCGACGACCTGCTGCTGCCCCTCGAGGTGGCCGCCGTCCCCGCGGGCACCACGCGGACGGCGCCGGCGGCCGGGAGCCGCCTCTCCGTCGAAGGCGCCGAGGTCACCTCCCTGGAGCGCCGTGACGGGAGCCTCGAACTGCGCGCCGTCCGCCTGGCCACGACGCCGGGCGTGCTCGAGGTCGACCTAGACGGTCGCCGGGCGACCGGCGACGTGGTCGACATCCACGGGGCCGCCCTGGCGCCGTTCCCGGGCGCCGTGGCCCTGCGCCCGTTCGAGATCGTCACCGTTCGGGTCGAGGACCGGGCCGAGCGGAAGGTGGAACCGTGAGCGACGTCGCCATCGACCGGTGGGATCTCCTCCATCTGCTGCTCTCGGTGGAGCGCCGGGACCGCACGGGCGCCGACGCCCGCGACCTGGCCGCCGTCGTGTCACGGGCCGTCGCCGCGCTGGCCGACGAGCCGCCCGCCCCACCCATCCCGGTGCCGGACGTGTGGACGGCCCCGCTCCTCGTCGAGGGCCACCCGGGCTGGATCATGGAGAC
>JBKHXC010000321.1:0-2524 GCA_046566225.1 Acidimicrobiia bacterium | reverse complement strand
GCGGCGGCCCGACGGCAGCTACATCCGCTTCGACGAGAACGCCGCCGTGCTGATCAACGAGGCGCAGCAGCCGCGCGGCACGCGCATCTTCGGCCCGGTGGGCCGCGAGCTGCGCGACAAGAAGTTCATGCGGATCATCTCGCTCGCACCAGAGGTGTTGTGATGGCTTCGCCTTCGCAAGCGGAGCTTGCTCGGCGAGCTGGCGGTGCTCCGGGCGGCCGGCGGAGCCAGCCGCCCTCCGCCCTGTCGTTCTCGCACGGCAGCCGTGGGAGCGCCTTCGGCGCTTCCGGCGGCCGCCGTGGTTGGAGGTTGTCATGAAGCTCAAGAAGGGTGACCGGGTGCGGGTGCGCTCGGGCAAGGACCGGGGCAAGGAGGGCGAGATCATGCGCGTCCTGCCCGACCAGGGCAAGGTCATCGTCGACGGCGTCAACGTGGCCAAGCGCCACCAGCGGGCGACCAAGGCCACCATGCAGGGCGGCATCATCGACAAGGACATGCCGATGCACGCCTCGGCCGTGGCCATCCTGTGCCCGACCGACGGCCCCACCCGCGTGGGCTACCGGTTCGAGGAGGGCGCCGGCGGCCGTCGCAAGGTCCGCATCTGCCGCAAGTGCGGGGGCGACCTGTGAGGATCGCCTCGCAAGCAGAGCTTGCTCGCCGAGCTGGCGGTGCTCCGGCCGGGCGGCGCAGCCGCCGGCCTCCGCCCTGTCCTCCCGGCCGGCAGCCGGGGGGGCGGCCTTCGGCGGCGAGCAGCGGCCGCCGGCGGCTCTCGTCGTCGGAGGGTCGCCCGGCCCGGGACCGGTGGGGCCTGTGACCGCCACCGTGCAGCCCCGCACCGCCCCCCGCCTCAAGCAGCGGTACAACGAGCGCGTCCGGGCCGAGCTGAAGGAGTCCCTCGGCCTCGGCAACGTGATGGAGGTCCCCCGCTTCGAGAAGATCGTCATCAACATGGGGGTGGGCAAGGCCACCCAGCAGCAGTCGCTCATCGAGGGCGCCGTGCGGGACCTGACCATCATCACCGGCCAGAAGCCGCTCGTCACCAAGGCCAAGAGGTCGATCGCCGCCTTCAAGCTCCGCGAGGGCAACCCCATCGGCGCCAAGGTCACCCTCCGGGGGGACCGGATGTGGGAGTTCCTCGACCGGCTCATCAGCCTGGCCATCCCCCGCATCCGCGACTTCCGCGGCCTGCCCGCCGACTCCTTCGACGGCCGCGGCAACTACACCTTCGGCGTGACCGAGCAGCTCATCTTCCCGGAGATCGACTACGACAAGGTCGACGCGCCCCGTGGCATGGACATCACCGTGGTCACCTCCGCCCGCACCGACGACGAGGGCCGGGCCCTCCTCGCCGCGTTCGGGTTCCCGTTCAAGCGTGAGGATCAGGATCGATAGTGGCGAAGAAAGCTCTGATCGAGAAGCAGCGGCACAAGCCGAAGTTCAAGGTGCGCGGCTACACGCGGTGCCAGCGGTGCGGGCGCCCGCGTGCGGTGTTCCGCAAGTTCGGCCTGTGCCGGATCTGCCTGCGCGAGCTGGCCCATGCCGGGGAGCTGCCCGGCGTCACCAAGGCCAGCTGGTGAAGGGGGTGCGCCGATGACGATGACCGACCCCGTGGCAGACATGCTCACGCGCATCCGCAACGCCAACACCGCCATGCACGACACCGTGCGCATGCCGTCGTCGAAGGTGAAGGAGGCGCTGGCCGCCATCCTCCAGCGCGAGGGCTACATCGCCGGCTTCACCGTCCACGACGACCCCGGCCGCCCCGGCCGCGTGCTGGAGATCACCATGAAGTACTCGCCCGACCGGTCCCGCACCATCTCGGGCATCCGGCGCATCTCCAAGCCGGGGCTGCGGGTCTACACCAAGGCCGACCGCCTGCCCCGGGTCCTCGGCGGGCTGGGCGTGGCCGTGCTGTCCACCAGCCAGGGCCTCATGACCGACCGGGAGGCCCGCCAGCGGCGGATGGGCGGCGAGATCCTCTGTTACGTCTGGTAGGGAGCTGAGATGACGAGAGTCGGAAAGTCCCCGATCCCGCTGCCGGCGGGCGTGAGCGTGTCCGTGGCCGACCGGCGCGTCAGCGTCACCGGGCCCCGGGGCACCCTCGAGCGCGAGCTGCCGGGGAGCATCACCGTGCGCCAGGACGACGGCGCCCTGGTGGTCGAGCGGCCCGACGACCAGCGCCACAACCGGGCCCTCCACGGGCTCACCCGCTCGCTGCTGGCCAACATGGTGACCGGGGTCACCACCGGGTTCACCAAGAACCTGGAGATCGTCGGCGTGGGCTACCGGGCCACCCTCAAGGGCCCGGAGGCGATCGAGCTGGCCCTGGGCTTCAGCCACCTCGTCCCCGTGGCCGCCCCCCCGGGGATCACCTTCGAGGTGCCGATGCCCACCCGCGTCACCGTCAAGGGGATCGACAAGGAGCTGGTGGGACAGGTGGCAGCGAACATCCGCAAGATCCGCAAGCCCGAGCCCTACAAGGGCAAGGGCGTGCGCTACGCCGGCGAGGTCGTGCAACGCAAGG
>JBKHXC010000320.1:0-2892 GCA_046566225.1 Acidimicrobiia bacterium | reverse complement strand
GGGAGCCGGCGGGGCGCCGGCGTGGTGGCGCCGGGACCCCCGCTTGCCGGTGGCCAGGTCGAGCTCGAGGTTGGCGTAGCGGGGCTCGGCCACGTGGGCGACGGGGGCCCGCCCCAGGTTGGTGTGGAGCAGGACGCCGGTGGCGTTGACCACGGGCTGGAGCAGGGACCGGGCCGTCGCCTCGGCCAGGGCCCGGGCCGACCCCGGCTCGCCGGCGGCGACGGCCCGGCGGGCGGCGTCGACCAGGAGCGGTTGGGGGAGGCCGACGTCGGCGATGTCCCTGGCCAGGGCGTCGACGGACGGCGGTCGCACCGGGCCAGACTACGGGCCGCCGGCGGGAGCCGGCGGGGCGCCGGCGGCCGGCCGGCCCCGTGCGAGGATGGTGCGGATGAGCAGTGGTGCGGTGCGGGGCGTCGGGAGGGCCGTCGCCCTCTTCCTCGTGTGCGCCCTGGCCGTGCCGGTGGCCGTGGGCGGCACGGTCCTGGCCACCTTCTTCTTCGCCCCGCTGCCCGCCGCCCTGCCCGACCCCCGGCCCACGGTGGCCAGCCGCATCAGCCGCGTCTACGCCCTCGACGCCGCCGGCAACCGCCAGGAGATCGGCATCTTCCGGGAGTACGAGCAGAACACCCCGGTCAAGCCCGAGGACGTCCCCCAGGTCCTGAAGGACGCCGTGGTGTCGGCCGAGGACCGCAGCTTCTACCGCCACGGCGGCATCGACCCCCGCGGGAGCCTGCGGGCCCTGTGGGCCGACATCCGCAAGAAGCGCATCGAGCAGGGTGGCTCCACCATCACCCAGCAGTACGTCAAGAACGCCTACGTGGGCCAGGAGCGCACCATCGTGCGCAAGGTCCGGGAGGCCATCCTCGCCAGCCAGCTCGACCGCCAGGTCGACAAGGACGAGATCCTCTTCCAGTACCTGTCGAACATCTACCTGGGCGAGGGGATCTACGGGGTGGGGGCGGCGTCAGAGAGCTACTTCCGCAAGCCGGTCAGCCAGCTCACCCTGTCGGAGGCGGCCATGATCGCCGGGCTCATCCCCGCCCCCAGCCGGTACGAGCCCCGGGGCAACCCGGCCCTGGCCGACTCCAAGCGCCGGGTCGTGCTCGACGCCATGCTGGAGGAGGGCTACATCTCCGAGGCCCAGCGGGACGAGGCGGCCGCCCAGACGGTGTGGCTGGCCGCCCAGGGCCCGCCGCCCGGGCCGGCCACCGTCGTGCACCCGGCCCAGCAGCAGAACACCGCCTACCCGTTCTTCGTGGACTACGTGCGCCGCTACCTGGAGCTCAAGTACGGGCCGGCCAAGGTGTTCCGGGGCGGCCTGGAGATCACCGTCACCATGGACCCCGAGCTCCAGGACCACGCCGAGGCCACCGTGGCCGACGCCCTGGCCGGCACCAACCCGCCGCTGGAGATGTCGCTGGTGGCGGTGGAGCCCCCGACGGGCTACGTCAAGGCCCTGGTGGGCGGGAGGGACTTCGCCAGCTCCCAGGTCAACCTGGCCCTCGGCGGCTGCCCCCGGCGCCCGACCGACCCCAAGATCGAGGTGCAGGTGGAGGCGAGCTGCTGGGGAACGCCGGCGGTGGGCGGCGGGGGCCTGGGCCGCCAGCCGGGCTCGGCGTTCAAGCCCTTCGTGCTGGCCGCCGCCCTGTCCCGGGGCTTCGAGCCGACCAAGGTGTACCCGGCGCCCCGGGTGTTCAACATCCCGGGCTGCCGGGTGACGGCCGCCAACAGGTGCACCATCGGCAACGCCGAGGGCGGCGGGGGGGGCAGCGCCACCATCGAGTCGGCCACCGTGCGGTCGATCAACACCGTGTACGCCCAGATCGTGCGCGACGTGGGCTGCAAGGAGACGGGGGAGATGGCCCGGGCCCTGGGCATCACCTCGGCCTGGTACAGCCCCCAGTTCCACACCTGCAGCGGCACCTACGCCCTGGGGGTGATCGACGTGTCGCCCCTGGACATGGCCTCGGTGTTCGGCGTGTTCGCCTCCCGGGGCGAGCGGGCGGCGCCGGTCCCCGTCCTGGAGGTGGCCGAGCGCACGATCGACGGCGAGCGCCGGGTCATCGAGGACAACACCGCTCCCCAGCGCCAGCGGGTCCTGGACGAGATCGTGGCCGACGCCGTCAACGACATCCTCGACGGCACCATCCCCAACGGCACCGCCCGGGCGGCCGACATCGGCCGGCCCGCCGCCGGCAAGACCGGCACCGGCCAGAACTACACCAACGCCTGGTTCGTGGGCTACACGCCCACCCTGTCCACCTCGGTGTGGATGGGGTACAGCAACGACCAGAAGACGCCGCTGCGGGGCATCAAGGGCGTGGACCGGGTCTTCGGCGGCACCATCCCGGCCCGCACCTGGCAGCGCTTCATGAGGACGGCGCTGGCCGACGTGCCCGTCACCGCCTTCTCCGACGCCCCGCCCATCAAGAACCTGGCCGAGGCCCTGCGCCGCGACGCCCGGGGCGGCTACGACCCCGGCGACCGCCGGCGGATCCCCGACCCGGACCCGGGCGGCACCTGGCTGGTCGAGCCGGCGCCCCCCAGCCCCTCGCCGCCCACCACCGTGGCCGTCGCCGTCCCCGGCGGCGGGGTGGCCGGGTCGCCCGGCGCCGGGGCCGGCGGTGGGGGCGGTCCCCCGACGACCAGCGACTGACGCCGGCCGTTGCGTGGCATGAAAGGCCACGATACGGTACGAGCCGTGCGTAGCCTGGCCGCCGCCGTCGTCGTGGCGTCGCTCGCCCTCGCCTCGTGCCGCGAGAGCCCGAAGCTCTTCAGCTAGAGAGCCGGACGGTTGGTTCGAGAGGCTGGCCGACGATCCAGCCCTCACGGTGTTCGGCCCCATCCCGGCAACCGGCGCTCGGCCGGGCTTGCTTGCGGCGGGCGGTGGCC
>JBKHXC010000319.1:0-6929 GCA_046566225.1 Acidimicrobiia bacterium | reverse complement strand
TGGCCAGATCCCCCGAACGGCCTCTACGCCCACCGGGCGGACGTCACCCGTCCGGTTGACCGCGGGGCCGGCCGCCGGGTTCCGCTCAAGGTCGGGGACCGGGCCGGCCGAGACATGGGCAGTCCCTGCAAACCCGAGGAACTCCCCCGTGACCCCTCCCGCCGACAATCCCGCTACGGGGCTGCTGCCCCACCCCGCCGGTGCGCACGGTCCCATCGAGACCCTGATCGCCCGCCACGACGGGGACGTGCGCGCCGCCCTGCGCCGCGTCCTGGGCCGGTCCCAGGAGGAGGACGACCTGGTCCAGGAGGTGTTCACCCGGCTGGTGGTGAGGCTCCGCCAGCCGGGTGAGCTGTGCGTCGGCGCCTGGCTCCGGGGCGTCGCCCACAACCTGGCGGTGGACGAGGTCCGCCGCCGCCGCCCCGTCCCCGTCGACGACGTGCGCCTCGACCGCCAGGTGCCGAGCGCGGCCGACGACGTCATCGCCGGCACCGACCTGTACTCGCGCGTCGTGCGGGGGGCCCGGGAGCTCCCCGACCGCCAGCGGGCGGCGCTGTCCGCCGCCCTGGCGAACGGGCCGGGGGTCGCCGGGGTGGCGTCGACGCTGGGGGTGTCCGTCCACGCCGCCGAGAGCCTGCTCAGCCGGGCGCGGGTGGGGCTGCGCCACCAACTGGCGTCGACCGGCGGCGACGCCGGGTCGGCCCGGCTGTCCCTGGGCGTCGTGGTGGCGGCCGTGGCCGCGGTGGTCGCCTCCGTGGCCCGCCGCTGGCGGCTGGCCGTGGCGCTGACGGCGGCCGGCGGGGCGCTGGCCGGCGCCGCCCTCGTGCCGGCGGTGCACGGCGGCGCCGTCCCCGCCGGCCCGCGGCCGCAGGAGGCGGTCGCCGGGCCGGTCGGCCCGGCGGCGCCGGCCGTGGCCACCCCGGGCGCCGAGCCGGCGCCGGCCCCCACCGCTGCCGCCGAGCCGGCGCGGGCGCCGAGCACTCCGGCGGCCCCGGCCGGCGGCGGGGCGGCCGGCCCCGGGGCGGGCGGCGGCCTGCCCGGCCTGCCCGTGCCCACGCTCGACGAGGCGCTGGCGCCGGTGCGGTCGGCCGTGCCCGCCGTGGAGCTGCCGGCCCCGGGCGGGGTGGACGCCGTGGTCGCGCCCGCCGTGGGCGCAGCGTGCGGGTCCCTGGCCGAGCTGATCGGCCCGGCGTCGCCGCTCGAGCCCTGCTCCACCGGCTGAGGGCCGGGTCACGGCCGGGAGTTGAAACAAGACTCATTCTCATACTAGGGTGGGGCCATGCCCGTCCCCGCCGGTCGCGACCCTCTGCCCACCACCGCCGCCGTGGGGATCGCTCGCCCCGTCGCCGGCGACCGGCGGTGAGCCCCGGGCCCGGCCACCGGCGCCTGGCCGTCACCGTGGTGGCCGGCGGCGAGGAGGCGGCCGGGGTGGCGGCCGGGCTGGCCCGCCTCCTGGCGCCGCGGGGGGTCGCCCTGGTGGGGCCGCCCGAGGCGGTGGGCGACGGGCCGCACGCCGACGGCGTGCTGGCGGTGCCGGCCCGGCCGGCCACCGGCTACCGCACCGCCGGCTGCGAGTGCTGCTCGATGCGCGTCGACGTCCTCGACGCCCTGGGCCTGGTGGTGCGCCGCCGGCGACCGCCGCGCCATGCCGTGGTCGTCACGCCCCACGACGCCGTCGGCGTCGCCCAGACCGTGCTCTCCGACCCCGACCTGGCGGCGCACCTCCGCCTCGACGCGGTGGTGGCCACCTGCGAGGGCCCGGCCCTATCCACCCGCATCGCCGCCGGCGGCCCGCTGGGCACGGAGGAGGAGCTGGCAACGCTGGCCGCCGCCGACGCCGTGGTGGTCGCCGGCGCTCACCGCCTCTCCCCGGGCGGGATGGGCGCGGTGCGCCGCACCCTGCGCAGCGTGAGCCGGGCGGGCCAGGTCCTCGCCCCACGCGGCGGGACGGCCGTCCTCAGCCTGGTCGACCGGCGGGCCTGGCGGGGCCGCATGGCGTCGGCTCCCGGCGCGGCGGTGCTCCCGCCCCCCGACGGTGGCCCGGCGACGGTGGTCGTGGAGGCCGAGGGGCCCCTGGGCGCCGACGGGGTGCGGGCGTGGCTCGACCGGGTGGTCGACGACCACGCCCCCGGCCTGCTCCGGCTCCAGGGCGAGCTGTGCGTGGCGGAGCACGAGCGGGCCGTGGACTGCGTCGGCATGCGCTCGTTCGTCACCACGCGGCGCGGGCGGGCCCTGCCCGCCGCCGCCTCGCACGTCTCGCTGGTGGGGTGGGGCCTCGACGGCGCCGACCTGGCCGCCGGGCTGCGCTCGACCGCCTCGGCGTGAGGGCGGTTCGGTCGGCGGCCGCCCGCCCCGCCGGCCGGGTGGCGCTGGCCGAGGCGGCGGTGGTGACGGAGTGGGCGGGCTCGGCCCTGGTGTGCGCCTGCGCCGACGGGTCGGTGGTGGCCGACGGGCACCCGCTGGCCTGCCACCCTCCCGGTCCCGGCGTGGTGACCGCCCTGGCCTGGGGCCGGGGGCGGGAGCCGGCCTCCATCGACCACCGGGGCACGGTGCGGGCCGGCGCTTCGCTCCAGTGCCTGGGCGGGTGGGGGCGGCGGCTGTGGTGGTCGGGCCCCGGCCGGCTGGTGGCGGTGACCTCCGAAGGGATCCACGCCGGCCCCCCCGGCGGCCTGGTGCCGCTGGTCGGCGACCTCGGCCACGTCCGGGAGGCGTGCCTGCTCCCCGCCCGGCGGCTGGCGGTGGGCACCGCCGACGGCGTGGCCTTCGTCGACCACGAGCGCGGGTCGGTGGACGGCCGGCGCACGGACTCGATGGCGTGCGCGCTCACCCTGTCGGCGTCGGGCGAGGTGCTGGCCGTCGGCGCCGCCTCCGGCTCGGTCCACGTCGTGAACCTGGAGTCGGGCGACGGCGTGGAGATCGAGGGCTACGGCGTCCCCCTCCGGCTCCTGGCCTGGTGCGGGAGCCACCTCGCCGTCGGCGCCGGGCGGGACGTGACGGCGTGGCCGGTGACGGCCGAGGGCGGCGTCCCCGCCGACGAGCCGGTCCCGGTGTGCCGGGGTGACGCGCCGGTCACGGCGCTGGCCTCACCGCCTTCGGCCGCCGTGGTGGCCGCCGGCGACGGCGCCGGCACCGTCCGCCTCGCCGCCCCGGGCGGGGACGGCGGGCCACTGTTCGCCGTGGCGCTCCCCGCCCCGGTGGTGAACCTCGCCTGGTCAGCCGACGGGTCGCGGCTGGCCGCGGCGTGCGCCGACGGCGGCGTCCACCGCTTCGACGTCGCCCTGGGGTGACCCCGGTCGCCGGCCGGGCGGCGGCGCTACTACCGATATAGGCTCCCGTCGACAAGGGGCACTGGCGGGGGATCGTGACGCAATCGTCGAGGAGCGCACATCCGCATCGGCGCGACGGCTCGCCGGTGCCGACCGGGCGCGGCCGGCCGTCGAGCTCCGGCCGGCGCCTGATCGAGCGAAAGGGAGCGGCAACCATGGACCGAGGACGCACCGGGGGCACCACGACGCCGAGGAGGAGGCGGCGACCGACCCGCTTCGGGGCGGCGCTGGCCGTGCTGGCCCTGGTCGCCGCCGCCTGCGGCGGCGACTCCGACGGCAGCCCCGACGCGGCGGCCACCAGCACCACCGCGCCGGAGCCCTCCGGCGTCCAGGAGCTCGTCGTCGGAGCCGGTGAGGACCCGTGGGTGGACTCCTCGGAGGGCGACAAGAAGCGCAAGCCCAACTACCCGCTGAACGCCGACGTGTGCGAGACGCTGGTCCAGCTCACCGCCGACTTCTCCGTCGCCCCCATGGTGACCGAGGCCGAGTACGTCGGCGACAACACCTTCGAGTTCACCCTGGTCGACGACGTGACGTTCTCCGACGGGACGCCTGTGACGTCGGCCGAGCTGAAGTACTCGGTCGACTACACGACCATGGAGCCCGCCATCGGGTCGGGCTTCCTCGGGCCCGAGTCGACGACCATCGTCGACGAGCGCACCATCCGGGTGACCCCCACCCGGCCCAACCTGCGGCTCATCGAGCAGATCAACCACCCGTCGCTGGCCATCCTCAAGACGGGGAGCGACCCGCTCAACGACGTGGTCAACAGCACCTGCACGGGGCCGTTCAAGGTCCAGAGCTACGCCCCCGAGGAGCAGCTCGTGGTGGTGAGGAACGACGACTACTGGGGCGACAAGCCGTTCCTCGACAAGATCACCTTCCGGTTCTACCCCGACGAGACGACCCGGGCGCTGGCCCTCCAGAACGACGAGGTCGACCTCATCATGGACGTGCCCCTCTCCATCCTGTCCAGCGTGGAGGCCCAGCCGGGGGTGAAGATCGCCCGCGCCCCGGTTGGGTTCACCACCCTGTTCTACGTCGCCCGGCGGACGTCGGACGGCCAGGACCGGGCGCTCGCCGACCCCCTGGTGCGGCGGGCGGTGGCCGCGTCGATCGACCGTGAGGCCTACGTGAACGGCGTGCTCGCCGGCAACGCCGAGGTCATCCCCCACATCGCCCCGCCCGCGGTCCTCGGCGACCACGCCGACCTGGTCGAGGGGGTGCCGTTCGACACCGAGGAGGCCGGCCGCCTGTTGGACCAGTCGGGCTGGACCCGCCAGGGCACCGGCGTGCGCACCAAGGACGGCCAGCCGCTGACCATCAAGATCGTCTACGACCGGGTGGAGCTCACCACCGCCGAGTTCGTCCAGGCCCAGCTGCGGGCCGTCGGCTTCGACGCCCAGGTGGCCCAGCTCGACGCCGGGGCCTACCGGACGGCGCTCGACACCGGCGACTACGACCTCGACATCTCGGTGCCCAACCAGAACGACGGCAACCCCGCCTTCCTCCTCGCCCTGCGCTGGTACTCCAAGGCCACGGGCGCCAACGCCCAGATCATCTCCCCCGGACCGGGCACCGAGTTCGAGCGGATGATCGACGAGATCCTGGTCGAGGAGGACCCCGAGGAGCTGCGGCGCCGGTCGGCCGAGGCCATGCACGAGCTGGTGGACAACGAGGTCGGCGGCGTCACCCTGGCCGGCGGCTACCGGGTCTACGCCATGAAGGACAAGGTCCACGGGTTCGAGCCGCACCCGTCGAGCACCAACCAGCGGTGGAGGACGGTCTACATCTCCGAGTGACCGCACGACACCACCGGGACGGGGGGGTGGCGCGGCGATGATCGCCTACGTCGCCCGCCGCCTCCTCGTCCTGGTGCCGACGTGGCTGGGCGTCACCCTGCTGGCCTTCACGCTGGCGTCGATGTCGCCCGGCGACCCGGCCGAACTGATCCTCAACCGTCAGTTGGAGGAGCCGCCGACGCCCGAGCAGATCGAGGCCTTCCGGGAGCGCACGGGGCTGGACGACCCCTTCTTCGTGCAGTACGGCGCCTTCCTCGTCGACACCCTGGAGGGCGACCTGGGCACGTCGTTCCGCAGCGGGCAGTCGGTGCGCGAGGAGCTGACCCGCCGGCTGGGGCCCACCCTCCAGATCGCCTTGCCGTCGTTCGCCATCTCCGTCGTGGTGGCCGTGGCCTTCGGGGTGGCGGCCGCCCTGCGCCGCAACTCGATCACCGACCACCTCTCGCGGATGGCCGCCCTGGTCTTCGAGTCCGTCCCCACCTTCGCCCTGGCGTACCTCCTGATCATCCTCCTGGCCGTCGAGCTGCGGCTCCTCCCGGTGGCCGGCCGCGGGGGGCCCGAGCACCTCGTGCTCCCGGTGGTCACCCTCACGCTGGCCACCATGGCGACCACCATGCGCCTCACCCGGGCCAGCCTCCTCGACGTCCTGGGCCAGGACTACATCCGCACCGCCCGCGCCATGGGGATCCCCGAGCGCCAGGTCGTCCTGCGCCTGGCTCTGCGCAACGCCCTCATCCCCGTCGTCACCGTGGCCGCGCTGATCCTGGCCGGCTTCGTCACGGGCACGGTCATCGTCGAGACGGTCTTCGCCTGGCCGGGGGTCGGTCGCTACGTGGTCGACGCCGTGTTCTCGCGCGACTACCCGGTCATCACCGGCTTCGTGGTGTTCACCGGCACGGTGTTCGTGCTGGTCAACCTGGCCGTGGACGTGATGTACGTGCGCCTGGACCCCCGGGTCCGCCTGGGCGGGAGCGGGCGGCGTGGTTGAGCCGCCGGCCGCCGGCACGGTGGTCGCTCCGTCGGCCGACGACGCCGGCGCCGCCGGGCCGGCCCACCCGCTGCGGCGCTTCCTGGGCGATCGCCTGGCCGCCGCCGGGCTCGCCATCGTGCTCCTCCTCGGGCTGGCCGCCGTGCTCGCCCCCGTGCTCGCCCCCCACGACCCGACCACCATCGACGCCACACGGAGCCTGGAGCCCCCCAGCGGCGAGCACCCCCTCGGCACCGACGAGCTGGGGCGGGACGTGCTGTCGAGGCTGCTCTTCGGGGCGCGCTGGTCGCTCGGCATCGCCTCTCTCGCCACCCTGGCCGTCATGGTCCTCGGGACGGCGGTCGGGCTGGTGGCCGGCTACTTCGGCGGGTGGGTCGACGCGGTGATCATGCGCGTGGTCGACTCGCTCCTCGCCCTGCCCAACCTGGTCCTCTACCTGGCCATCATCGGCACCCTGGGCCCCGGGCTGCGCAACGTGTTCATCGCCCTGGTGTCGATCTCGTGGGCGGCCTACGCCCGGGTGATGCGGGGGATGGTGCTGTCGGTCCGCGAGCGGGCCTTCGTGCGGGCCTCCCGCTCCCTGGGCGCCGGCGACGGGCGGCTGATGGCGCGCCACGTCCTGCCCAACGTCGTCTCGCCCATGGTCGTCCTCGGCAGCCTCCAGCTGGGGGGGACGATCCTGGCCCTCGCCGCCCTCGGGTTCTTCGGCCTCGGCGCCCAGCCGCCGACGCTCGAGTGGGGGACCATGATCAACCAGGGGCGGCTGTTCCTCCAGACCAACCCGGGCCTGATGATCTACCCGGGCATCGCCAT